>PWPN01000281.1 GCA_003557125.1 Phycisphaerae bacterium
CCCTCGGGCGTTTCGATGGGGACGATGGTGATCGCCTCGGCCATGCGGCCGGTGAGCGGTCGCGGCAGGGGGTCCCGCGGAGCAAACGTCGGGAACAGGAGCCGATCCTGGTAGAAAAACAGCATCGTGCACCACATCAGATAGGCTATGGCGGCCATGGTCACGACTTTCAGCCACCTTGGCCTTGGCGATCGCCCGCCACCGGCCCCGGAGGCCGCCCGCGGTTCGGGTGCGCTGTGGGGTGCGCCGGATTGGGTTGCCTGATTTTGCAGCTGTTCCATTTCAAGTACCTCGTCGGCGATTTCCTGATGATATCCAGATCGGTCCGATATCTCTAACCATCCGGCCCTAACCATGCCGACGGGCGAGGACGCCCGTACCACCCTGGCGGGGGCTGTACAGACCGACCCTGGCCGGGGGCTGACTTGACCGGGACGGGTCGGGATGGTACTTTTATCGATTCCCTTGGCCCGCGAGAGTCCGGGTTTCCCGACCCGCCTTCGCGGTCTGGTCTCAGAACGAAGCATTTTTGCTGGTAGCGGCAACGACAAGGAGCGGCCTGATCCATGGGCAACTACAGTGGTCCCAAAGTTCGCCTGAGCCGGAGCTTGGGTGTACCTATCGCAGAAACCCCCAAGCACCTCAACCCCAAGCGGTCGACCCGACCCGGCATGCACGGCTTCCGGCCTGCGCGGCGCACTCTCTATGGTCGTCAGCTGGCCGAGAAGCAGAAACTGGCCTGCTACTACAACATCCGCAACGGCCAACTCCGTCGCTATATGGAAAGAGCAGTCAGCGCCAAGAAAAACACGCCCGACGCCCTGCAGGAAATGCTCGAGGTCCGTCTCGACAACGTCATCCGACGGCTCGGCTGGGCGCGGACGATCTGGGAGGCCCGTCAGATGGTTTCCCACGGCCATTTCTACGTCAACGGCCGTAAGGTCGATCGGCCCGGTTTCTCCGTTTCGCCCGGCGACACGATCGTCGCGAAGGAAAAGAGCAAGGGCTACATCCGCAGTTGCGCCCAGGCGACCGAAGAGGGGTTCGTCCCCGACTGGCTCGAAGGCAACATCGAGAAATGCGAGGCCCGCGTCACTCGCCAGCCGACCCCCGAAGACGTCCGGTTGCCTTTCGAGCTGAACTACAGCCTCATCATCGAGTTCTACACGAAATAAAGGCGGTACGCAGCCGGGTAAAGGCGGCACGCAGCCGGACGCCCCGACAGCCGACTGAATACCGACAGAACTTCCCAAACGCTCACCTGGTCATCCGGGTGGGCGTTTTTTTGGGGGTGCGGCCGATTCCTGCCCCCCCAGGACTCCCTTCGAGCATGACCTTGTCCGCTCGTCCGGGTACCATGGAGGGCATGCCAAAACCCACCACGCCGCATACCGTCTCTCCTGCAACAATCGCCGAAGGTATCACAGTGAGGTCGAAGCCATGAACAGCCGCTTGTTTCTGGTTCCCACAATCGTTTTCTTGGCAGTCCTGTGCCCGGTCCATGCTCAAAACGAGCCCGATGCCCAGCCGACCATCGTGACGTGCACCCCGATCGACGGCTACCACGGCATCTGGTACATGAACCAGGAAACGGGCGACGAATACCGCTACAAGTACAGCGGCGGGCTCGGGACGTACTCGGCCAACCACACTCCCCTGGCCTACTACGCAAGAGAAGTCAATAAAACCTTTTTCACCTATGGTGGATCGCCACCCGAAAGCGCCGAAGATCCGAGCCGCCACACCCTGTGGGCCATGGTCTCCTACTACGACCATGCTACGGGCACCGTCGTGCAGCCTCGCAAGCTGATGGATAAAGGAACGACCGACGCGCACGACAACCCCACACTCATGCTCGACGACCAAGGGTACGTCTGGATTTTTGTCGCCGCCCACGGCAGGGCCCGCCCGGCCTACATCTACAAAAGCGTCGCCCCGTACGACATCGACCGCTTCGAGCTGATCAAGGAGACCAACTTCTCCTATCCGCAGCCGTGGTACGTTCCCGACCAGGGGTTTCTCTTCCTGCACACGCGCTACGAGCAGGGCGGGCGTTCCCTGTACCAGATGACGAGCCCCGATGGGCGCACCTGGTCGGAACCGGAGAAACTCGCACGGATCCAGAAGGGCCATTACCAGATCAGCTGGCAGCGGGACGGCAAGGTGGGGACCGCCTTCAACCACCATCCCACGGAGACGGGCCTCAACTTCCGCACGAATCTCTATTACATGGAAACCCGCGACTTCGGGCGAACGTGGACCTCGGCCGACGGCCAGGTACTCGAGCTGCCCCTGACGACGAAGGAGACGCCCGCTCTGATACGCGATTACGAATCGCAGAACCTGCTCGTCTATAACAAGGATCTGGCCTTCGACCAGCGCGGGTGGCCGGTCATTTTGTCCCTGACCAGCCGTCACTGGCGGCCGGGCCCCGAACACGGCCCCCACAAGTACGCGACTGCCCGATGGGCCGGGGGCGACTGGCGGATCACCAGCCTGCTGTTGGGCGATAACAATTACGACACCGGTTGCCTGCACATCGAAGAGGGCAACCTCTGGCGGGTCATCGCTCCGACGCTGCTGGGCCGCGGGTCGAACCATGGGCCGCAGCCCTACAACACGGGGGGCGAGATGGTCATGTGGACGAGCACCAACGCGGGCCGAACGTGGCGGCCGCAGCCCCTGACGGCCGACAGCCCGTACAACCACAGCTACGCGCGGAAGCCCGTCCACGCCCATCCGGGCTTCTACGCGCTCTGGGCCGACGGTCACGGCCGCCAACCTTCCGAGTCGCGCCTCTATTTCGCAGACCGCGACGGCCGTGTGTTTCGCCTGCCCCAGAAGATGGATGGGCCGACAGCCGAACCCGAACTCGTTCCCCTTGGCGGCGCGCCCGCGGGTGGTGCGAATTGACCGCAGGCAATAACGCCGCTACTCGTATTCCGTAGTATTTGCCTCTGATACGCGTCTCCCCGTTCCTTGGCGCGAATCGTCGTCCCGTTACAATGATTTGAGAGTGGCCGTTGCGGAGTCGGGCGCTCTCATCGACCATCGGGGGTTCGCCTGCACACATGGCCGATACGCCATGATGGCAGGGCGTACACGACGGCTTCAAGACCCGCCTGCAATCTGCCGGGTCATCCCCACTTTTTCCCAAGGAGTCCGACGTGAGCATGATACGAAATCTGATGGTAGCAGCTGGGATCGTGTTGCTGGCCGGGGCCGCGCTGTCCGCGGAGGTGACGGAACGATCGGTCTCACGCGAGCAGGCCCGGCACTGGATTCGCTACACGGTCCCGCTGCCCAAGCAGATCGAAATCACCGGCCAGGTCACGCTGCCGGCTGTGGCGGTCTACGTCGAAGCGCCCGCGCCGGCCGACCCGCTCGTCGGACAGGCTGTCCGCGAGCTCTACGAGGCGCTCGGCATCGTCGGCGGTCGGCGGGGTTCCGCGCAGTTCTTCATCCGCCTGCAACTCGGCGGCCCTGAGGCCGAGGCGCTCAAGGAGTACCGATACGCCGACCAGGCGTACCGCATCGTGGTCGAAGAGGGCAACCGAGGTCTGCGGTGCATCGCGCTGGGTCCGCGAGGCCTCTACTACGCGTCCAAGACGCTCCAGCAGCTCATCAAGGCCAAGGCTGACGATGAGCAGGTCACCATGCCGCTGCTGCACGTGACTGATTGGCCTGACATGGACGACCGCGGCCTGTGGGGCGGCGATCATGGGAGCCATTTGCGCTGGATGTCCGACCGGAAGATGAACTACGGCGAGCACATCACCTCGACGCGCGTTGCTCGGGATGGACGGATCTACGTTGAAACAACCCCGGTCAAACGGCTTCTCATCGACGACGGGCCGACCTACGGCATCAACCCCGTGCCGGTCATCCTCCACCTCGAGCAGCTGCGCGGATCGGGTGCGTTCGAGGCCTTCCCCGAGGTGCAGGGCAAGGACGCCAGCCCGAACATCTTCTGCTTCAGTCACCCGAAGTTCATCGAGCTCCTGGCCACCTGGCTCGTGCTGTGGGCCGATGAGCCGAACGTCACCGAAATCGACGTCTGGATGAGCGAGAACATGCACGGCCGAACTTCGTGCCAGTGCGATGAATGCGGCCCCCAGGATCCCAACATCGCGGAGCTCAAAGCGATCCTGGCCGCGTGGGAAAAGGCCAAGGAGGATCATCCCGACCTCGGCCTGCGCGTGCTGACCAGCAACCCGACCGACCACAGCTATCCGGAGATCGTCGAGACGCTTCCGCTCGACGTGAAGCTCTGGTACTACCACAGCCTGTTCAGCTACAACACCTCGATCAAGCCGATGATCGGCAAGTACCAGGAATCGATCCCCGACGCGGTCGAGAAAGGTCTGTGGGTCGGCATCTGCCCGAACCTGAACGCCTACGTCGGGCTCTGGCAGCCGATGACCAGCGCCGCGTTCATCCACGGCCGTATGAATGAATTCGTGGACAAGGGGCTCCAGGGGCTCATCGGATATTCCGTGCCGCG
>PWPN01000376.1 GCA_003557125.1 Phycisphaerae bacterium
CCGGAATTCGGTGGAGCACATCGCCCCGCAGCAAGCTATTGGCGGGAAGAACGAGGTAGGCGAATGGCTTCATGCCTTCGCCAACCTGGCGCTGGTGAGCCGGGAGGCGAATTCCCGGTACGGCAATGATATTTTTGAGCAGAAAAAGAAGAAGTATGAGCAAAGCGAGGAAAACACCCGCTCTCTCAAGTTGGGTCTGGTATTCAGCCACACGGAGTGGACGGTCGACACGATAGAGGCGCACCAGCAGGAGATACCGGGGTACTGGAAGGCTTACCTTGAGCGCCTTTCCGAGCAGGTTGACAGCAAACTGATAAATCACAGCTAAGCGAGTAGGAATGTCACAGGTTGGGGAACGCGAGCGGCGAACGCAACAACAGGTTCTCACTTTCTTTCAGAAAAGTCTGGGGTATCGTTACCTGGGCGACTGGAAGGACCGTGAGGGTAATCGTAATATCGAGGAAGACCTGTTACGCCTCTGGCTGATTGGCCAAGGGTACGAGGAACGCATCGTTGAGCGCGCTCTTTGGGAGCTGGACAAAGCGGCGGCGATTTCTGGCAGCAAGACACTCTACGATGCCAACCGGGCTGTCTATGAGAAGCTGCGCTACGGGGTTCATGTCAAGCCGTCCGTCGAAGAGCAGACCGTTACAGTCTGGCTGATCGATTGGGACATCCCCGAAAAGAACGACTTCGCGGTGGCCGAGGAGGTCACGGTAGTGGGTCCCAGCACCAAGCGGCCGGATGTGGTGCTTTATGTCAACGGCATCGCCCTGGGCGTGCTGGAGTTGAAGCGGTCAACCGTGGCGGTGACCGAAGGCATCCGCCAGAACCTGGACAACCAGAAGCCCGAGTTTATCCGCCCGTTCTTCGCCACGGTGCAACTGCTGATGGCCGGCAACCCCACCGAGGGTCTGCGCTACGGGGTGATCGAGACGCCCGAGAAGTATTGGCTGCAGTGGAAGGAGCCCTCGGAGATCGAGGAGCCGCTGGAGCGGGGTCTGCACCAGCTCTGCCGCCGAGGGCGGCTTTTGGAAGTGGTCCACGACTTCATGGTCTTCGACGCCGGCATCAAGAAGACCTGCCGGCACAACCAGTATTTCGGCGTGCAGGCGGCCCGGGATCATGTGCGGCGGCGCCAGGGCGGGATCATCTGGCACACCCAGGGGAGTGGCAAATCGCTGACCATGGTGTGGTTGGCCAAGTGGATCCGCGAGCATGTCCGTGATGCCCGGGTGCTGGTCATCACCGACCGCACCGAGCTGGACGAGCAGATCGAAAAGGTCTTCAAGGGCGTGGATGAGCAGATCCACCGTACCCGAAGCGGGGCGGATCTGATCCAGGTGCTCAACAGCAGCGAGGAGTGGCTGATCGCCTCGTTGCTCCACAAGTTCGGCGCCTCCGAAGAAGGCGATGTCGACGCCTTCATCAAGGATATGCGCAGCCACCTGCCGAAGGGTTTCCGGGCGAAGGGCAACCTGTTTGTGTTCGTGGATGAATGCCACCGCACCCAGTCCGGCAAGCTACACGAGGCGATGAAGGCGCTTTTGCCGGAGGCCATGCTGATCGGTTTTACGGGTACGCCACTGCTGAAGAAGGACAAGCGCAAGAGTATCGAGATCTTCGGCCCCTACATCCACACCTACAAGTATGACGAGGCGGTGCAGGATGGCGTGGTGCTGGACCTGCGCTACGAGGCACGCGACATCGACCAGCACGTTACCTCGCAGGAGAAGATCGACCAATGGTTCGAGCGCAAGACGCAGGGCCTGAACGACTATGCCCGCGCCCAGCTCAAGAAGCGCTGGGGCACCCTGCAGAAGGTGCTCAGTTCCCGGGATCGGTTGGAGAAAATCGTCTCCGATATCCTCTGGGACATGGCGACCCGCGACCGGCTGATGAGCGGACACGGTAACGCCATGCTGGTGGCCGGCAGCATCTATTCGGCCTGCCGGCTGTTCGAGATGTTTCAGGCGACCGAGCTAAAGGGCAAGTGCGCCATCGTGACCTCCTATGTGCCGTCCACCGCGGACATCAAGGGGGAGGCCACGGGGGAGGGCGAGACGGAGAAGCTGCACCAGTACGAGATCTACCGGAAGATGCTGGCCGAGCACTTCAACGAGCCCGAAGACTCGGCCGTCCACAAGGTGGAGCGCTTCGAGCAGGAGGTGAAGAAGCGCTTCATCGACGAGCCGGGCCAGATGAAACTGCTGATCGTGGTGGACAAGCTGCTCACCGGCTTCGACTCTCCACCGGCGACCTACCTCTACATCGACAAGCAGATGCGTGACCACGGCCTGTTCCAGGCCATCTGCCGGGTCAATCGTCTGCATACCGAGGACAAGGAAGTCGGCTACATCATCGACTACAAGGACCTGTTCAAGTCCCTTGAGAAATCGATTCACGATTACACCAGCGAGGCCTTCGATGGCTTCGAGGCTGAGGACGTGGAAGGGCTGCTGGAAGATCGCCTGACCAAGGCGCAGGAGCGCTTGGAGGAGGCCCGGGAGGCTGTCAAGGCACTATGTGAGCCGGTGGAGCCCCCGAAGGATAGTCCCGCCTATCGGCGCCACTTTGTTGGACCGAGCGACGCGCCGGAGGTGCAAAAAGAGAACGAGCCCAAGCGGGTAGCCCTGTACAAGCACGTCGGTGCCTTCCTGCGCGCCTACGCCAACCTGGCCAACGAGATGCAACAGGCCGGCTACAGCGAGGCCGAGGCCGCTGAGATCAAGGCGGAGGTCGAGCACTACGAGCACGTGCGGGAGGAGGTGAAACTCGCCAGCGGCGACTACATCGACATGAAACTCTACGAGCCGGCCATGCGACACCTGCTCGATGCCTACATCCGTGCCGACGAGAGCGAGAAGTTGTCGGCCTTCGATGACATGACCCTGGTAGAGCTGATCGTCGAACGTGGCGAGGATGCGGTTGAGAGCCTGCCATCGTCGATCTCGGACGACCAGGAGGCCATGGCCGAGACCATCGAGAACAACGTCCGCCGGCTGATCATCGACGAGATGGCGGTCAACCCGAAGTACTACGAGCGGATGTCAGAGCTGCTCGACGCCCTGATCGAGCAACGGCGCAAGCAGGCCCTGGAGTACAGGGAATACCTGCGAAAGATCATCGACCTGACTCGGCAGACGGCCAGGCGGGGCGAGCAGAGCGCTTACCCCCCTGACATCGATACGCCCGCGCGCCAGGCGCTTTACGACAATCTGGACCGTGACAGCACGCTCACCGCACGTCTCGATGACAAGATCCGATCCGTGAAGAAGGCCGACTGGCGCGGCAATAGGTTCAAGGAGCGTGAAGTACGAAACGCCATCGAGTATGTGCTTGAAACGGAAGGTCGAGAGGCCGCAACTCCGGATGTGGAAACCGTCTTCGAACTCGTGAAGAACCAGAATGACTACTGAGCGCAGCCACATCGACGTCAGCGGCATCCCCGTTGAGGTTCATCGCAAGGGGATCAAGAACCTGCATGTCGGCGTCTATCCGCCGAATGGCAAGGTCCGCGTGGCGGCGCCACCGCACCTGGACGACGAGGCAGTCCGGCTCGCGATTGTCTCTCGGCTTAGCTGGATCCGGCGCCAGCAACAGGGGTTCGCACGCCAGGAGCGCCAGTCTGCTCGGGAAATGGTGACCGGCGAAAGCCATTACTTCGAAGGCCGTCGCTACCGACTGAATGTGGTGGAACACCCCGGCAACCCGCGAGTACGGCTGGCCAACAACCGCACACTCGAGTTGCGAGTGCCGCCGGGCACGGAGCGATCCAGCCGCCAACAAGTGCTGGACCGCTGGTACCGGCGCCAGCTCAAAGGTCGGATTCCCGATCTTCTGAATCGGTGGCAGCCCGTGACGGGCGTCGATGTGGCGGATTGTCGGGTAAAGCGAATGAAGACCCGATGGGGAAGTTGCAATATCGAGGCGCGACGGGTCTGGCTGAACCTCGAGTTGGCGAAGAAGGACCCCGTCTGCGTGGAGTACATCCTCGTGCACGAAATGGTGCACTTGCTCGAACGGCATCACACAGATCGCTTTCGTGAGCTGATGAATCAATTCATGCCCGACTGGCACCTGCGCCGCGACGAGCTGAACAAGGCGCCCCTGGCTCATGAGGAGTGGGCGTACTGAAGAACGGCGCCGATGCGCCTACCAGAACGAGAGGCCAAGCAGTGGCCCGCCACATGATCGAACTGGAGAGGGAGTATGTCACTTTGGTTGGTGCGCGCCGGAAATGCGGGGCAGTATGAACAGAGGTTTCTGGACGAGTCTCGGATCTATCTTTGTTGGCCTGGCCTGAATAAGGATCTGTCCACGATTGCGAACCGCCAGCAGTTGCAGGAAGTCCTGTCGGACACATACCCGGACTTCAAGGTGGGCAGGATCCGGCAGAATAGCGGCCAGATCTGGGCGTTTGCCAAAAGCATGGAGGTGGGCGACTGGATCGCGACGCCGAGCAAGTTCGCGCCGACGATTCACATCGGC
>PWPN01000325.1 GCA_003557125.1 Phycisphaerae bacterium
ACTGCCCTCCGGCAGCGTCACAACCGACCGGGGGCACTCTTGCCGCTCGTACCGGGGTCTGCTAGGATAGATCGCATGAACGCGCGTTTTCGATACCTGTCGGCCGGCCGTCTTCCCGCCATCCAGCGATCGTGGGGACGCATCCTCATGATTATTACCGGACAAGGAGCAGGCCCCGGCTAGGGTGATCGAAACCGGTTTTTGACCGAGACGACCCTGCCGGAGGCGGCAGGGTTTTTTTGTGGGCTCACCAGACGAGCCCCCCCAAAGTCCGAACAGAACAACAAGGCGGGCATGGCCCCAATAACTGGGACCCAAAAAAATGTGCCTCCGAAAAACTGGGGCGGAAGCAGCCGCCGATCGCCGATGAGAAAATCGTGCGGACGCACCATCGCGCAGCCATCCAACCGGTGCTGAGGGTACTTTGAGATGACCAGGAAAAAACAACAGACCGACCGCGTCGAGCTCTACGACACGACGCTACGGGACGGCGCGCAGGCGCTGAACGTCAGCTTTTCGCTGCCCGACAAGCTGCTCATCGCCCAGCGGCTCGACGAGCTGGGCGTCGCCTACGTCGAGGGCGGCTACCCGCTGAGCAACGCGCGGGACGCCGCCTTCTTCGAGGAAGCCCGTCACCTCGGCCTCAAGCACGCCCAGGTCGTAGCCTTCGGCATGACGCGCCGCAAGGGCGTCCGGGCTGAGAAGGACGAGGGGATGGCGGCCCTGCTGGGCGCCGAAACCCGTACGATCACCATCGTCGGCAAGACGTGGGACCTCCACGTGCGGAACGTCCTCCAGACGACCGAGAAGGAAAACCTGGCCATGATCGCCGACAGCGTCCGCTTCGGCGCGCGCCAGGGGCGCGAGGTCATCTACGACGCGGAACATTTTTTCGACGGCTATGCCGCGAACCCCGAGTACGCCCTGAAGACGCTGCTGGCCGCCCAGGAGGCCGGGGCCGTGTGCCTGGTCCTGTGCGACACGAACGGCGGCACGCTGCCCGAGCAGGTAGCCTCCTGCATCGAGGCGGTCCGCCCGCACCTTTCGGTGAAGCTCGGCATCCACACGCACAACGACGCCGGCCTGGCGGTCGCCAACACGCTGGCCGCGGTCCGGCACGGCGTGACGCACGTGCAGGGGACGATCAACGGCATCGGCGAGCGGTGCGGCAACGCGGACCTGACCACGATCGCCGCGAACCTCGCGCTGAAGATGAACACGCGCGTCCTGGCCGACGGCGGGCTCGAACGCCTTACGGAAGTGAGCCGTTACGTCTACGAATTGGCCAACCTCGTCCCCGACGACACGCAGCCGTACGTCGGGCAGGCAGCCTTCGCGCACAAGGGCGGGATGCACGTGCACGCGGTCCGACGTGTTGCACGCAGCTACGAGCACGTCGAACCCGATAAGGTCGGCAACACGCGCCGCGTGCTCATCAGCGAACTGAGCGGCGCCAGCGGCGTGGCCGAAAAGATCGGCCGCAAACTCGACATCGCCCACGACAAGGCGCTCCAGCGACGGCTCCTGCGTCGGCTCCAGGAATACGAAGACCTCGGGTACGTCTTCGAGTCGGCCGAGGCGAGCTTCGAGCTGCTCTGCCGGCGCGAACTGGGCCTCTACCACGCGTTCTGGGAGCTCGGCCACTGGCGGGCGGTTGCGTTGAAGTCCGCGCGACACGACGTGCCGGACACCGAGGTCATCGTCAAGCTGCGCGTCAACGGCACGCCGGAGCACCGCGTCTCCGACGGGCACGGGCCGGTCGACGCGATGGCCAACGCGCTCGTGCGGGCACTCAAGCCGCACTACCCGAACGTCGCACACATACGGCTCATCGACTACAAGGTGCGCGTCATCAACCCGCGCGAAGCGACCGCGGCCCGCGTCCGCGTGACGATCGAATTTCGCGACGAGCAGAACCACACGCTGTTCGGCACGGTCGGCGTCAGCGAAAATATCATCGAAGCGTCGTGGCTCGCGCTGGCGGACGGGTTCGAGTACAAGCTCATCAACGACGAAGAGCAAGCCCGCAAGGTGCCGCCACGCGCGAAATCGCCGCGTAAACGCCAGGCAGGCAAACGCGCCACCGGCAAACGCGCCACGGGGAAACGCGCCACAGGGAAACGTTCCGCTGATAAACGTGCCGCGACATAAGTCCTATGCGGAAAAGCATCGGCGCGGAAAAGCCCGTTGCACCAAAAGAGCCGTCCTTGATAATGCGCAGGGTGGTACGGGCGTCTCGCCCGTTTGCCTGTGTGCGACCGCACTGACGGACAAGCCGCCAGCAGGTACCCGATGAAACGCGATCGTTACACAAAGCCCACGGCAGGCCTGCCGTGGGCTTTCTGCTTGTCACCCGGTTCGCGCTTGGCGCCGGCATGGAGCTGTCGTTAGCATGGCCAGGCGAACATGTTCGGGTAATGGGTCCGGGGAACGGCCCCGGACAGGACGTTCAGACTGTCGAATCGGTCCGCCAATGGAAAAAGGAGTCGATAATGGCGATCTTCGAATCATTCTCGCAGGTGTTGCTCATGTTGGGCGGAATGGCTGCGAGCGTATTGCAGATGTTCGTCAGTGCCCTCTCAGGCATCCTCTGATCGCGGGCGGTTCATACGCAGCATCACGCATAAAGACTCAACGGATCGTCACGCGTTCCGGCACGCCGGCTGCCTGATAAAGCGCGCGGACCTTCTCGAACCGTTCAGTCTCAGATACGCTCAGCGTGAGCCGACGCGGCGCAAGCATCCCCAGCACATCGGGTATATCGCAAACCCGCAGGACGTTCAGAAAATGCGGCGCCGTCGGCTCCATGTGCGTCGCAGCCGGTTCGACGAGCAGCGCTCCCGCGACGGTCGGATCGAAGAGCGCCGCGTAGGCAGCTATCACCGCACCGTGGCCGAGCCCCGCAACATGCACGCCTTCGGTCGGATCGAACCGCTGCTTGAGAAACCGCGCCGCAGCCGCCACGTCCCAGACGCGCCCGTCGTCGGCTGTGCGACCCACGAGCGCGAGCGACCGACCGACGTAGTTCGGCGGGCTCGCCTGCGTCCATCGCGTCGGGCCCACCCCGCGCGGCTCGCAGAAGAAGACCGCATCCCCCGGCTCGAGCAGCACGGCGACTCCCTCCGGCAGTGCCATTCCGCCGTCATTTACTTGTGCATCAGGATTCACGACGACAAGTACGACGCGACGCACGTTGTGCGATTGGGGTTCCCCGCTGTCATTTGCGTTTTCATCCCGCGAACCGCGCGTGAGGTAATAATGGATCCCTTCTTCGACTGACAACCGCCATCGCCCATCTTCCTCGCTGACCACCTTGGCCGGGGCGATGCGCACAGGCAGCGCACGAAACGTGATGCGTCGCAGCTCGGCCAGCAGCGCAGCCTGCCAGGGCTTGAATCGGCCTTCATCCGGCACCGCCACCTCCGCCATCGGGACGAAGTGCGCGTCGATGTGCGGGTTCAATGCGTCGTCCGGCAGCGCGTCCTCGAAGACGAGCAGCGATCGCGGCGGGATCGGGCCGACGATCTCGTTGCCCTCGCGTTCGATAAGATCCCGTTCGCTGTCGGTCACGGGCGACGGGTCGCCCTTGAGATGGATGTTGATGAACCGGTAGGCGGCTGCACGGATGTCCTCGCGGTAGCCGTGCCCGCCCGCGCTGACGACGCTGGCCAGTTGATCGCCCGCGCCGAAGAATGCGTAAACACGTTCGAGCCGATTCGTGACCCGCTGATGCGCGTCGAGCGGGAAAAACCGGTCGTCCGTGCTGTTGATGATCATGAGCGGCCGCGGCGCGATGAGCGCGGGGATCTGCGCCCAGGGCCAACCGTGCACGTTGTGCAGGAACATGCAGTCGCAGTGGATGTTGACGCATTTTTCCGTAACGTAGGCAGGCAGGTCCGCGATGCCGCTGATCGCCACCGCTGCCTTGACGCGCGTGTCAGCGGCTGCCACCCAGAGCGTGACCGCGCTGCCGCCGCTGTACCCGTTGGCCGCGATGCGTTCGGGATCGACCTCCGGCCGACTCTCAAGGTAATCGATCGCGCGGATGGCGTTGTAGCACTCGGCGCCGGACGGCGTGTACCCGCGCGACCACCACCAGTCGCGCCGTTCGCTGAAAGTGCCCCGGTGCACGCCCGGGATCTCGCCATAGGTGATCGTGTCGATAATCAGGCACACATAGCCGTTCCGGGCGAACCAGATGCCGAAAGGCTGAAACTCCGTCTTCCCCCAGCGCGTGTGCCCGACGAGGTAGAGCACCGCCGGCAGACGTTTGTCGGCCGATACGTCGCTCGGTCGATAGAGATTGCCCGTAACGTAGAGGCCCGGCCGCGACTGGAAATGCACCTTCTCCACGACGTATCCGTCGCGCTCCAGCGTCCCGGTGACCTCCGCATGCAGGTCGCTCTTTTCCGGCAGAGGCCACAGGCCGAGCATTTCGAGGTACTCCTGCCGGAGCGTCTCGCGCTTCTGCTGCCAGTCCTCAGCCG
>PWPN01000323.1 GCA_003557125.1 Phycisphaerae bacterium
GCCTTTTTTGAGAGCTGGTGAAATGTCGATGAATCATCGGTATAAAGCGGGCAGGCAGGTAACCTGGCTCAGCGTGGCATTCAACGTCGCATTAGGGCTAACCAAGTGTCTGGCAGGTTACTTCGGCCGCTCGCGGGCACTGCTGGCCGACGGACTACACAGCATGACGGACTTGGCATCGGACGCGGCTGTGCTCTTTGGCATGAAAATCGCCGCGCTGCCTGCGGATGCAGAGCACCCCTACGGCCATCACAAGGCCGCCAGCCTCGTGACGCTGTTTATCGCTGCCTCGCTGCTGATCTTCTGCGCCCTGCTGATTGTGGACAGTCTTCGTGCCCTGCACGCCAGGGAAACCGTTGTGCCGCATTGGCCAACCCTGGTCATCGCCTTGGCGTCGGTCCTCGTCAAGGAATACCTCTTCCGCCGCACCCGTCGCATCGGCCGACGTATCAAGTCGCAGATGTTACTGGCCAATGCATGGCACCACCGCACCGACAGCCTAAGCTCACTACTGGCGACCGTCGGGATTGCCACCGCCATACTGCTGGGCGAAGGGTGGGCGTTCCTTGATACCCTCATCGGCCTGTTGCTGGGTGGTTATCTTGGGCTCGAAGGGTGGAAACTGCTGCAGCAAGCTATCAACGATCTGATGGACACGACACCCGGCGAGGCAGTGATTGACGATCTGCGCGAGCACATACTGACCACCCCCGGTGCGGTGGCCTATCACGACTTCCGCGCTCGACGCGTCGGAGACATGATCGAGGTGGACTTCCACCTGCTCGTACCACCAATGTTGAGTATTTTGGATGCTCACGAGGTGGCCCGGCAGGTCAAGCAGGCGATACTGGACCGCCATCCGGAAGTGATCCATGTGCTGGTGCATGTCGAGCCGGCGCTACCCGAACACTCCCGCGCCCCAGAAAGTCAATCAGCGCAGTCCGAGGAGCCCCCTGAAGGCCCGCTTTCACGATGAGAAGTCCATCAGCATTTCGACCGGCTGGCAGGTTTCGATGGTACCGGTTCGGCTTCGGTTTGGATGGGCCGTTGACCAACCGTTCAAGAATCTTTGCGCGTGGGTCATTCATGCGTCGGCGTTTGTTCCGGCAGGTCGGGCAAGTCGTCCGGCTGAACATGGACAACTTGACCGTCCCGCCACAAAACAAGTGGCTACGGAAACTCTTTATTCTATCTGTATCGCCTGGAGAATTGCATCCTTGGTTCCCAGAGAGTTGATTTGCAGAGTAATCTTTCCATATTGGTCCGGCGTGATTCCTTCAGCACGCACATCGGCCGACATTCCCACTCGGCCCGCTTGGCCAGATGGGTCCCATGATTGCCAAAAACACCGGCCATTGATGGAGATGTTCATAGGCCGTTGGCCCGTTTCCTGCAACCACAATTCCGCGAACTTCAGATGAACTGCATAGATACCCGGTGGAAGGGAAAATGTATACTTCAGATTTTCGCCGCTCCGGGCGGTGCGATACAACTGTTGGTCATAGAGTGTGGGGGATGCCTGTTCCACCATGGCATCTGAGCGGAGTATTTTCCCCTTGCTAAAACCAGGGTCCGCCATCCATAGCGAACTGTTCCAATCCACAAAATCCTGGCCTGAGCCGACATTGACTCGAATGGACTGGAACTGTTCCGGCATAATTTCGATGGCTTGAACCATCACCATATCCGTCTTCGCAATCGGTTCCCACCCGCTGGTGAACCGGAGAACCAGATTCCCATCACGATCAGGAACCAAATAGCGGAAGACCCTATCATATGCCCGTCGTGGCCCCCGGGAAATATGGCAGATATCGTGATTTCGGATGACCTCTCGCCCGTTGATCTCCAAGTTGAAAGGTCTGCCAAAGAAGTACTCGAATTCCGGTTCGGTAAACTTGAGTCGCAAAGAATATAAACCAGGGCCTACCGGAATGCTGTATGTGAACTCGCGACCCTGCCGGCCATGTTGATACAGCACTTGATCCGTCGGGGCAGGCAGTGCCCCCATGATTGCTTCCGTTGTACGAAACGAATTACCGCCCGTATAGTAGCGGTCCGCCGACCACACATTTCCAGAGCTGTCTGTGTAATCTTTTTGCGCACCACAAAGAATCCTCACCGGGCGAATCGTGCCGCTATCGATGGCGGCATTTTCTTGGTCGACATAAACTATCTTGGGCATCCAGGCAATGATGTCCGATATCTCATCCTCAGTTGAATTCACGCGATCCAAAACGAACCGAATTGCGTCTCCCGGAGCAACTTGGACACGTAAATCGTGTTGGGCCCCGATATAATCATTCAACCCCGCGATCGCCCAACCTTCCTTGGGCCATATCTGCCGATCTCCGTGCAGTATCTTCAGTCGGCACGGCTGGCCCTTATCCTGCCGGAAATACTCTTTCATGGCACGTCCTAAAATCTGGACAGTTCCCGCCACAGGTGCCCTCCAAACCCGTGCACCGATAACATCAGCGGAAGCTTGCTGCCAGCCGCGCCCGACTCGAGCCTGGCCAACCCCCTCCCAGTATCCTTCCATTCCTCCGGGCTGGTTCGGTGTTCCGCCAAGAGCAGCTTGTGGATTCTTAGCCGGAGGAACCCATGTCATCTCAGTGAAGGTACGACCGTCAGAACTCGTCTCTGCGGCCCAGCCTTCTCTGCCGCTTTCAGGAAAATGCCCACCCAGTGACGAAAACGTCAACGGTTCGCCAGGGATCGCCATGGCCGTTGTCCAATCACTGGTATTGCCATTCGCATCTACTGTCCGGACCCGGTATGTCTCCTCCGGACACCAGCCAACAGCGTAATCAAAATAATACAAACCCTTGGCCGTCGTGCCGATCACCTCATCCCCACGCTGAATCTCGTAATGGCTGACCCAGTTGTTGTCGGCCCCGGGGGACCAGTAAATTCCAATTCCGCTGTAGCCGATATTTGTCTCACGACGATTGAGAACGCGGGACGGGGCTTGGGGTGCCGTTCGATCCTGCCCAAATCGGGGCCAATTTGGAAGACCCAGATAAATGAGCCCGCCCGTGTTTCCATCCTCGATATCTAACCCCCTTGCCATCAGGTCCTCTCCGGTGCGGCTCGTCGTTCCATTCTTTGTCTCGTACTCAACTTGGTACATATGCTCCGCGAGCAGCCCCCGCGGATACACTCTGACCAATCCATCTATACCCTGACTGGGAATGATTACGGCCCTTTTTCGATCATGACTGGTCCTTTGAAAATAACTGTATTCCTTGTCTCCCATCACCTGGGGATGATGGACATAGCTCCAGCGACCTGCGACGCCTTTTCGAAGCAGGTAATTATAGATTTCGGTCACGCGCCTCATCTGAGCTCGACGATACGATTTCGTATCCTCTACATCCGAACCAGACTCGTACAAATACCACGACGGAACCGTTAACAACTGTCTGAAAAACTTATATGGCCCAGTCTCGCCCCAAATCCGATAATAGTTATCTAAATGATCCAGCCACTTATCCGGTGGCTCGATATACGAGAAATAGTGGTTTACGGCCTTTCCCCGCCCCAAATCTGACAGGTAATTCAGATCAGCAAGACGCTGCATCTCGAACTGATGAGAATACGTGCTTCCGCCATCACAGGTGTGGAATGAACTTCCCGGATTGGCCCTCAGGAAGTGCTTCACCTGCTCTACGAAGCTTTGCGCATTCTCTGGGCCGTACCATCCCATCGCATCTGTCCGCCATTGAAAACCACCCCATGAGCCGACTTTCGTATCCATCACTCCCGCCGAAGGACGACCGGAAAACCACAACAACCACTTCGCACCCATCTTTTCCAGGTACCGTTGTGTCTGTGCGAAATCCGGCCCTTCATAACTCGGCGGAAATACGTTGGAAAAGGAGTCGGGGACTGGCCAGTCGGGATGCTTCGCCCAGCCTGCATCATCCCAGATCATATCCGTACCCAGGGCTCGCATGAAATCGATGGCCCGCATGTTCAGCCCCGCCAGCTGTCCCGCAAACTGTTCCTGCAGATTTCGACCGCAGTAAACCCAGGGACTAAGCGATGTTGTTTTGGCGTAGTAATCATTGTTCGTATAGTCCCATAGATACTCATAGTGCCATCGATAGATCTGTTCACCCATGTTGTCCAGAGATTCATGAAAGACTCCCAAGGTAATTATGGGCAGACTTATTTTTCTTCCAGGCAATAGTTCAAAGTCTTCTAGATCGCACGCTCTGGCAAAAAAGTTGGCGGGGCTCTGCTCTTGATGCTTCAATCCCAGTTCCCACTCGCCCAGCCAGTCCAGAGATACAAACCATCCATCCCGGTTCTCCTCTTTACGCAGAAATGCCATCCACGGTACATAGGCCTCAGTGCTCAGGATTTGTTTTGTCCTCTCTGACCAGGACGCCCCAATGGAGATCGTATGACGGGAAGCATTCAGGTCTGCCTGCCGCATGATTCCCTGAACCGGCGTGCTCGTGCCCCCGTGCATCCAGTAACTGGTCATAGACCGAATGGAATCCTCCGGCAGGCGCATCTGGAAAGCATTCATGGTGTCGAGTCTTACGGGGGCCGTACCGACATTATGCAGTTGCACCCACTGACGCAGGATTGATGTCCCCGGATGTGCTACAATCTGCAGCTGGGCCCGCAGGGTCTCCCAAGTTAGCGCGAAATCCAAAAGGACTGCCGGACGTCCGCCTACCGACACCCGTTGCATCTGGCTGTTCTCGATAGTCCACCCGTTAGGACCGTCCTCGTCCCCGCCGAGGTACACCGCTCCGGCGGTATCCACGTACTGGACCGGGTCCGTCATAAGCCTGTTTTCGAAGCCCGTTAATAGGATTCGTCCTTCATCCTGAACAAGGCTCATCCGAATAGCGTTGGTGCCGATCGTCCATTTGCGATCATCTGCGTCGTAATGTACATATGCGTCTCCGACAGACACATCCTGTGGAACCAGATCATCAATTTCTTGACCATTTAGCATCACGCCAGATAAGATGACTATACCCATTACTATATAATTGATATTTCGATACACTCGATACACTCCTTTGTGGTTGCACGCAATTCGCCCTTGTAAATCGATGAGCCCATACGTTATATCTTCTTGTCCATGTTCCTGGTCTGCCACATCACGTCAATGCCCCGCACTCTCTGAATCGCGGTCACATTCATAGGACCCAATGTAGCCACCTTCCTGACTGATACTGCTCTGAGAATACTGATAGACGGGCTCAAGGCAAGATGCCCACCCTCGGGGCAGGTCGCGTTGCGGCGCCATTTACTCGATGCCATCTTGGCTCCCTTCCGGCCAGTCTGCCGGGATGTACGGGATGAGCCCGTTTTCGTAGGCCACGGGCTCGGGTACGCTCGTTCTCGTCCCGTCGATGACTCGAAGATGGGGTGTTTGTCTAAGGCTTCAAAAGCGAACTGGCTGATTGATCGAAGGGAAACACAGCGGCCGCGTCTCGCGTTGCAAGGCCGTCGACTCGCACTTCCACGGCGTCGGGATCCTTGATCAGCACCTTGCGATCGTCCACTCGTAAGGCCACGCCCCCGGTGGCGTCAAGGAGCGCCGGCTCGGGCAGGACGTCCTTTTCGCCTTCGCGCCGGATCGTCATGACGGTAACCAGGCGCACCGCACGGGCGGGAGTTCCAGTGCATGCCTGGAAATGGTATTGATCGGGCGCACTCCGAGTGAGGGGAGGGTCCCATCCGCTACGCTGCGAGAACGACATGTTGTCGGGCTTTAGGAACCGCACATGCATTCGCGCGTTGCCCTCGCGCACGATGACCTCCGACTCTTTTTCATTCAAAGTCATCTCGCTCCGGGCATGAAGGAGCCATTGGTAAGTGGCGTCATCACCCGAAGCGGCCAGGTCGTCCATAACGATCACGGTCCTCGGCCTCAACAGAAGGATATGCCGGTACGCACGATCGAGTCGGCCTGTGTAGGCATCTACAGCATCACCGAGGGCATATGCCCATCCGTCCGTCTCGATATGGTCGACGATGCGGCCCCTCGATCGTGCCGAACGAGGTGTCTGTCCCTGGCCGTTCACAAGAATGGCGTTATGGGCATGGGTTTGCCAGACCCATTGACTGTGGTGGGGGTCGCCATAATCGTGATAGTAACCGCTGCTGATGGCCAGCGGTTCGGTGAACGCCTCGATGACGAATGCGTTCTGATTGGCGTGGTTGTGGCTGATGGCGCCAAGTGGCGAACTCTGGAACAACACGAACACGTTGTCGTGCGGGTTGGCCATGTCGCTGTGCATGGCGACCCAGCCCACGTCGGAGAAGGCCTTGGACTGGGGCAGATCGGCAGGAGCCCGCGTGGCCATATCGGGCTTCAAGGTCAGAAACGCCTCGGGGCCGCTCGGCCTTCCGCCGACCTTTTCGGCATACCAGCGGTAGTACGTGTTGTCGTACAGGCTTGCGAGGTTGTACATAAGTCGACCGAAGCGGCTTCCCACGGGGCTTGCGTAACCGTCCCCGAAGCTGCGTGTCGGCCGGTGGGGATAGGCCGCATAGAGGCCGAAATCACCCGTGTTTCTGAAAAAGGGCTTATCCTTGAGCGGAACGCGCAGACGGTCGAGTTGAGCGACGACCCGGATGATCCGGCCCATGTACGAACCCCAATAGCTGATGCCCTCGTGCCAGCCTCCGTCATCGCGGCTCCAGGCAGGATAGACCGACCAGAGAACCCGAAGGGTATACGCCAGCCATTGGGCGGCGTCCTCGACCTCGTGCGCGAGGATGATGCTGCCTTCCACGGCGAAGCCTATCATTCGCCCCGGATGGCTCCGGAAGGGTCTGGACTCGAACGGGAGGGAACGGTGCATCTCGTTGACTTGGCGGATACGGCGTCCGAGCACCTCGATACACATGGCCCGCTCGGTTTCACTGAGGGTATCGTAGATCCAATCAAACGTGCGAGGCGCGTGCTCGGCGATATCCATACCGAGTTCCGTCGGCCAATAGACGCTCGATGGGCCGTCCACGTCCCAAGTCATAAAGTGCAGCAACCGGCGTCTGGCCTCCCGGGCGAACCGTTCGTCACCGGTATACACGTAGGCCCGCGCACAGATCTCCATGCCACGGGTATAGGGACGCATGGCGCGCCAAGTGCGATTGTAGATGGAACGCCAGTTCTCGTAGGTATCCCAGGGATCGGGCTCCTGGAAAAGCGGATCATTGCGTTCGAGGACCTCCTCGGCCTGGCGCACCACAGGGGCGATAAGCCATTCGTAGGCGCCCGGATCATTTCGAATTCTTGCGACGTCCTCCTTCGTCAAATAGGCACGGGGACGTGTGGTCGGGATGCGGGAAATGATGTCGGCGACGTCCGGAAAGGGCAATTCGACCGCGTCTTGAGGGATGGTGAATGCCCTGATCCGACTGAACACCGGCCCCTCGACGTCCTGATAGCCATAGCGCCAGTACCATCGGCCCGGTGAGAGCGTTTTGTTGGGCACATGGACCGTCATGTCCAAGGGGCCAACCCGGATGGTCTTGTCTTCTGGAAACGTATTGTCGTGGGCATACTCGATGAGCCACTGCGTCACGCCTTCTGCTGGCAACCAGATGAAAGCGGGTGGATTCGCTGCGACGACGTCGCCGTCGGCTGGCGCGTAGTTCACCTCGTCATCGCGGGGCGGCCGATCAAGCAGGTCTCCCTTAGCCGTGGAGGGTGCGCCAGCTGCCAGAAGTGCCAGGACCATCGCGAAGACCGAGGTAACGAATCTTATCCTGCTCACAGTCAAACTCCTCATGTACTGGACGAGAGTCGCCGCACACGTGCCTGCCCGGATCAACGCCTCCGCGCTGAGCTACCGCATTGCGAAGATCGCCAAAACGCGCCGAGCGATGGCAATCATGCGTGGGCGCCCTCGTACTTCGGCTGTTCACGCAGCCCCGCCGCATCGCGCGAAATCCTTATTCGCGATAATGCGACACAAAGAGCCGCAGGCTTGAAGCCTGCGCGGTTTTCCATGCAGTGTGAGTGCCGCATAATCGTGAATATTCATATCGCAGCGAAGCTGTCAAGCAAAGAAACGTGCGTGCAGGCGCCCCTTGGCGACGGGGACGCGTGCGATCAGATCGTTCACGAGAACGCCGAGCCATCACCAACCACCCCCGGCGTCGATGTTGAGACCGGGAGATAACATGATATCATGCACTTGCGATCCCTACGAAACCTGCAATCCCCGCGCCTGTGTGACGGTGATCGCCACGAGGGACTTACTCTGAAAAAAGGTTATCCTACCTGACGGAGGGGCAAATGCGACAGTGCATGCGATGTGGGAGCAAAAGTGTCGGCAGGGGAAAAAGCCTCTTTGCCGCAGCCATCCTGCTCATGGGAGGGTCTGCGGCGATCCTGCCGAAGACGGGAAACGAGTTGACGGCGAACCCCAAGGCCGCTCGCGCGCAAGACGGTGCGGTGCTTCTTGTTTCGATGCCGTCCAATCCAGCCAACAAGACCCTCGCGATCGACGAGAACCCTGGCGATACCTCATCGGATTCCGATGCGACGAGGGTCGCGCCGAGCGAGAACGTCCAATCTACCACGACCGAAGGCCCCCGGATCATCAGCATCGGTCAAGGAGTCCCCTTCAGCCCGAATGTCCGTGGGCAGTGTCCGTACCGATGGATACGCGCGGACAATAAATATCATTCCACGCATTCCGCCGCATATGAAGCATTGTGGGAATTGACCCGCGGCGCGATGGCACGAGGCGTTGGGGGTGGGCTCGATGCCGACACCTACGACTGGCGCGACATCAACAGCGGGTGCTGGTACGGCTTGCTCGGGGGAAAATTCACGACCCTCGAATTCCTCCAGCATGCCCGCGATTATGACGCGGACCCGATGATCACAGCCAACATGTTCGGCGGCGGATATACCGACGAGGACCGCGCGTTCGTATGCGTCATCGACAATCCGGACGGTTTGGCCGCCGACTGGATCCGCTACACCAACATCATCCTACAGAACTATCGCCAGGGTGACGAAGACGACATGACCGGGGAAAACCTGCGCGTCTACAACTCGATCAGCGACTGGGGCGGCAGGCCGAAACTGCTCGCACCCGACGAGGAGAGCGTCCCCCGGGTCAAGTACTGGCAAATCGGCAACGAACCGGAGGTGGGCGACATGCCCCGCCACCATATCAACCACGGCCTCAGCCCGACGGAGTATCGCGATCGGTACAAGCTGATGGCCCCGGCCATGCTCGCCGTCGATCCCACGATCAAGCTCGGACCCTGCCTGACGGGCTATGGCGCCCAACATGGAGAATGGCTCCCCGTTCTGGCGGCCGGCCCCGATATCCAGATCGACTTCGTCAGCTATCACCCTTACTACAACGCTCTCCAAGATGTCTGGGGGGACACCGATGCGATGACCGCGGCCCTGCGCGACGTCAAGCATTACCTTCTCCAGATGTCCACGGCCATCCGTTCGACCATGACCGATGCCGGCCGATCCGGCTTCGAGCTGATCGCCTCCGAATGGAACCCGGTCAGTTGGTCGGGCGCAGAGCGCATGCAATCCTCGATGGCCAACGCCATCGGCGTCGTCGAGTCGGTTTTCACCTTTGCCGAGGACGGCGTGGATGCCGCGACCTTCTGGCAGGAGCCGCAGAGAAGGCTCGGGCCGACCGGCGCGTTTACCGGCCTGGTCGAGCACATGGGCGACGTGCTGGTCACCACGAGCGCCCAACTCGGCTATCCCTACGACGCCTCCAACTTCCGGATTTATGTCACCAGGGATTCCGAAGACGATTCAAGGCTCATGATCTGGGGGCTCAACTTCAACGATCAGGAGCCCGTCACGGTCAATCTGGGGCTGTCCCCCCGTCGCGAAAACATCTCGGCTACGCTCAAACGCTTCGGAAAGGCCGAGGGCGACACTACGCTGAAAACCTACACCGACATGGTCTGGAGCGAGCAGGACGTGACCGCTGGCTTTAATCCTGCCGATTTTCCCTTCACCATGCAGGCAGCCGAGATCACCGTGCTCGTTTTAGAGTATCCCTGCTCCAAGTCCGTGCCCGACGTGGACGCCGACGATGCCCGAGCCGGCGCCCTGCGCATCGGCTGGGCAACAACCTGCATCACCCCAGAGGTACCCGTCGTAATGTCCGGGGGGAGGCGGGCAAGGATATCCACTGGCATCATGGACCCGATCACCGTCACGGCTCTCGTCCTTGAGTCGGTCACTCGAGATGGCGAGACGGCAGAGCTGGTAGCCCAAGTCTCCGTTGAACTGAGTTCTCTCCGTGAAGATGTCATGCGCTTTATCCGAGAAAAGATGGACGAGCGGGTGCCTCAAATTGACCCCTCGGAGCTCATTGTCTACGCGACCCATACCCACGCTGCACCGGACAGCCGTCCGGCCCCTGCTCTGGCCGCGAAGCTTGCCGAACTCGGCATCGAGGTGCCCTCCGAATGGTCGTGGTGGGGCATTGATCTGGGCGTGTCGCCGACGCCACAAGGCTACGCCGAGTTCGTCGCTGAGCGGGTTGTTCAAGCAGTGGAGGAAGCGTTGAAAAAACGCGAGCCCGGCGGCGTCAGTTTTGGTTTGGGGCATGCCGTGGTGGGGCACAATCGGCTCACGGCGTATTACGATGGCAAATCGAGGATGTATGGCAACACAAATACGGCTCGCTTCAGCCATGTCGAGGGTCACGAAGATCATTCGGTGGGATTGCTTTATACGTATGACGCAGACAGCCAACTGACCGGCGTGGTCGTCAATGTTGCTTGTCCCGCCCAGGTATCCGAAGGTGGCACGCTCATCAGCGCGGACTATTGGCACGAAACCCGGGACGAGTTGCGCCGCCGGTTGGGCGAGTCGCTTTACATACTGCCGCAAATCGCCGCCGCGGGCGACCAGTCGCCGCACGTGCTTGTCGACCACCGTGGCGAGGAACGCATGCAGCAGATCATGTTTCCGGATACGCAATCTGGAAGGAGAAGCTTGGGGCGGCGAAAGCAGATCGCCCGGCGGATTTCCGATGCCGTGACGTCCGTCCTTCCCTACATGAACGAGCACATTGATTGGAATCCGGTGTTGGCCCACCGCGTGGAACAGGTCGAGCTGACTCGGCTGCGGATCAACGAAGAGGAGTTGGAAAGGATCCGCCAGAATTTCGACCGGCTTCTGAATCAATATACGAAGATGCGTCAAGCAATCGAGGAGGAGCCCGAGCGCAAGCAAAAGGCCGACTGGTATAACGATATTACACCGATCTACTGGAATCTGCGGCAGGCGTATCGCGTGGTGGCTCCATACGAACTTCAACAGCCTACGATTTCGGTTCCCGTTCACGCGGTTCGGATCGGCGACGTCGCCATCGCCACGAACCCGTTCGAGCTCTACCTCGATTACGGCATGCAGATCAGGGCGCGCAGCAAGGCTGTACAAACATTCACGGTTCAGCTTTGCAATGGGGGTTATGGGTACCTTCCTACGAAACGTTCGGTAGCAGGCGGTGCCTATGGCGCCATTCCCGAAAGTAACGAAGTGGGGCCCGAGGGTGGCCGGGAACTGGTCGAAAAGACTCTGGAAATGATTGACCACCTGTTCAGTCTTGAGGAATAACAGGTGAAGGCAACCCTTTGCCCGCCGGTGCAGTTAAGGAGGCATCCCCCGAGCGGATGCCGATCGTCCGGGGGCGCCCCGAGGCTGGGGCAAGCGGATCCGTGCTGTGAAGGTCCACCACGTATCCGGCATTATCCGAGGTGATGGAGCAATGAGCACTGCCCGCGTCCTTATCCTTGTTTGTCTGGTGTCAGTGGCAGGCACACAGGCTGATTCCGCCGAATACTTCCTTTCCCCGGAAGGCTGCGACGAGAACCCGGGCACACGGGAGGCCCCGTGGCAGACCGTAGCCCGCGCCAATGCCGCCCTTGAGGCCGGGGACACAGCTACCTTCCTGCCCGGGAAGTACCGCGGGCCCATTTCCCCGGCCAACAGCGGCAGGGAGGGGGCGCCCATCACGTACCGCGCATCCCCGCCCCGCAAGGCGCGGATCGTGCCGGGCGAGGGGATTGATCTCATCCGTTTCGGCGGGCCGGACTACATCGCCATCGAGGGGTTTGAACTGGACGGCCTGCAGGCCGGTAGGTGGTTCTTCATCCACAACTCTCATCACCTGACCATCCGCGGTTGCGCCATGCGCAACACCCGCACGGCCTCGGTGAACCGTTCCACGCAGGTGCGCCTGCTGGACAACGTCTTCAACGCCAACCGCACCCGGGGGGACTTGCTGCATATCAGGAACTCGGACCACGTCCTGGTGGAGGGCAACTCCTTCACCCGTTCCGGGCATTCCCCCATGACCATCTGGTACTGCAATTACGTGACGGTGCGCGCCAACGTGTTCCACTGCGAATGGGGCCGGAACTACCACTTCTGGAACTGTGCCCGGGTCCTGTTTGACGGCAACATCATCACCCGCGCCC
This sequence comes from Phycisphaerae bacterium, assembly GCA_003557125.1. Taxonomy (GTDB): domain Bacteria; phylum Planctomycetota; class Phycisphaerae; order UBA1845; family PWPN01; genus PWPN01. The sequence goes on from PWPN01000323.1 coordinate 12,463, forward strand.
GGGACAGCGCGGGATCGGCGGGCAGCGTGGCCCAGATTTCCCACGACCACAGCATCGTCCGGCACAACCGGCTGTTCGACAACCTGGGTCCCCCGCTGACCCTGAGCAGCTATATCTGGCAAGGCGTCACCCCCACCGGGGACTTCCGGGAACCTTTCGACAACATCAACAACCGCTTCTACCACAATGTGTTTACGGACAACCTCGGCGTGGGCCTCCAGATGGGCACCCTGAACGTCTCGAGCAACGTGTTCCAGAACAATATCTTCTACCGCAACGACTGGCCCGGAGGGCACGTGCAGTTGGTGCGCCCCGACGGCATCAGCCGGGACAACCGTTTCGTCAACAATCTGCTGCGGGGCGACGAGCCCGGGCAGGCGCTTGTGCGATATGCGGACAACTTCTGGACCGCGGAAGAGGCCAACCGCCGCACCCCCACCACCGGCGGCTTCTGGTCGGAGTTCCACGGGAACCTGGACGCGGCGCCGGGGTTCCTGGACCCGGACAACCGGGACTACCGCCTGGCCCCCGGCAGCGCGGCCATGGATGCCGGGGAACCTCTTGCCCGGGCAGTGGGCTCCGGCACGGGCAGTACCCTGCCGGTGAATGATGGCGTCCCCTTTTACGACGGGTTTGGTATTGACGGGGAGGAGGGGGACTGGATCGCCATAGGCAGCGGTGACAACCTGGCCCGGGTGCAGCGGGTAGAGTTGCGCTACTACCGCCCCGCCATCCTGCACCTGGACCGCGAGGTGACTTGGACCAACGCCATGCCGGTGAGCCTGCCGTGGGCCGGCGAGGGGCCCGACATCGGTGCCTTCCAGCACGGCGTCCAGGACCCGTCCCGCGTGATTGCCCTGGCCGACCCGGCGGTAGCGGAACCGGGACAGCCGGTGCAGTTCACCATGGACACCCTGGGCAAAGAGCTTGACTCGGTGCTGTGGGACTTCGGCGACGGCCACATCACCGACGAGGTGGAGCCTGTCCACGTCTTTGAAGAGGGGCACTACGCTGTGACCCTGCGGGCGACCTTCACCAACGGGCGCCGCGGCGTAGATGCGGTGTTCATCAAGGTGGAGCCCCCGGTGGATCCCTCTGCGCCCTTTGTGGAGGCGGACTTCGAGGACGCCACCCGAGAGGAGAAGTGGGGATTCCACTTCAAGTTCTACCGCGACCACCAGACCGGCTCGGCGCATGTGGACCGCCCCGACGGTGACGGCAAGTGCATGCACATCTTCTACGACGCCGGCAAGGCCAACCGCACCGCCGCACAAATCGCACCCGGCGCCTGGGATATTGACCGCTATCCTTTCGTGCGCTTCCAGTACCGCATTCCCGAAGGTGTGCCCGTAGCGGTGCAGTTCAACCCCTTTTCCGCGCCGGGGCGACCTGAGAACCTGTTCCTTGCGGGCACCGTGGACCAGGTCAACCGTTTCGGCGACGTGGAGGGCTACACCCTGGTGGACGACGGGCAGTGGCGAGAGATCACCCTGGACGTGCGGCGCCTGCGCCAGGCATACCCGGACCTGCAACACCTGCAGCAGTTCATGTTCAGCACGCCCTGGACTTCCGTCCCGGGCGCGCCTGCACAGAGGCAACTGGCCGTGGAGGACTTTGAGTTCTGGTTTGATGACTTTGCCATTGTCCCGGAAACCCCTCCCCGGATACGATGCAGGTGACTATTCGAAGGAATACCGGGTCATTGCGAAATGTGTATCGCGACAAGTGAGTTGATAAGGGCGGGAAATTTGACATGCGAAGGGTCAGGTCCACGAGAGAAGCGAGGAGTCAAACAATGGCTGACGGTCTGTGGGTGTTCGCGGTGCTCGGAGCAGGGGTCACGGGGCTGTTGATGGCGACGGCGTCTTTTGCGGAAGACGCGGAAGCGGGGCCGCACATTCACAGCGTGGCCATTCGGCCTGGGCAGGAAACTCGCGAGTCGATTATCGAAAAAGCGGCCAATCTCGTGCCCTCCCCCCGCCAAGCTGCCTTTCATGAGCTCGAATACACCTGTTTCATTCATTTCGGCCCGAATACGTTCACCGGTATGGAATGGGGGAGCGGCAAAGAGAACCCGGCCATTTTCGACCCGGGCCAAACCCTTGATACGGACCAGTGGTGTCGCATCGCCTCCGAAGCCGGCATGCGGCTCATGCTCATCACGGTCAAGCACCACGATGGATTCTGTATCTGGCAGACGCGCTATAACGACCGTTTTTCGGTGCGTGCCATCCCATGGCGCGAAGGACAGGGCGACGTCCTTCGTGAGTTGGCCGACTCCTGCCGGCGTTATGGGCTCAAGCTTGGGGTCTACCTTTCCCCCGCCGATCTCTTTCAAATCGAGGACCCGGAAGGTCTGTATGGCAACGAGAGCGTCTTCCGCCCTTCCGTGATTCCCACCGACCCCGAGTATTTTACGACCGATCCCATGAGGGTGCGCGAGGATCGGCCGGAGGGAGCGCCGGTCTTCGAGTTTGAAACCGACGACTACAACCGTTATTTCCTCAACCAGCTTTACGAACTGCTTACCGAATACGGCCCGATCCACGAGGTCTGGTTCGATGGTGCGCACCCCAAGCCCCAGGGTGGCCAGACCTATATCAAGGATGAGTGGTTTGGAATGATCCGGGAGCTGGCCCCGGAGGCGGTCATTTTCGGCGGACCGGACGTGCGCTGGTGCGGCAACGAATCCGGGCGCACCCGTGAGGCCGAATGGAACATCCTGCCGGTGCAAAGCCTGGCAGATTCGGGCAAGGATCGGCCAGCCGAGGATGTGGGGGCGATCGAGCGGCTCGTCCTCCCTGAATACGAGGTGTACGGCGAGATACTTCAAGCAAACTACTTGTATTACCTCATCCCCGAAATCAACACCTCGATTCGTGCCGGCTGGTTCTGGCGCAACGAACACGAGCAGGCGGTACGCACTGCGGACGATGTCTTCGACATCTACGAGCGCGCCGTGGGCGGCAATGGCGTCTTTCTGCTCAATGTCCCACCGGACAAGCATGGGCGCTTTGCCGAGCGGGACACTGCCTGCCTGCTCGAAGTCGGACGCCGCATCCGCGCGACCTACGGCGACCGCTCGCTCATGGAAGGGGCAACCAGCGAGTTTCCCCAACTGCTCGACGGCCGACTCGACACCTACTGGCAGCCCGAGGTCGACACTCACAGTATCGAGGTGGCCTTCCCCGAAGCGCGCACCATCAACCGGCTCGTCCTGCAGGAAGCCATCACCACCGTCGGCCAGCGGGTGGCTCGCCATGCCCTCGATGCACGGGTCGGCGACGAATGGGTCGAGGTCGCCGAAGGCAAGACCATCGGCTACAAGCGCATTCTTCGCTTCCCGGAAGTGACCGCCGACCGCCTGCGAGTGCGTATCCTCGAATCCCGGCTGACCCCGACGCTGGCCACCGTTTCCGCGCACTATTACGAGGCTCCGCTGCCCGCGCTTGAAATCACCGGCGACCCGGATGGCCGAGTGACGATCCGCATACCCGAGGCCCGGGACTTCGTCTGGAGACCCCACGGCCAGGGCGACACCTCGACCCACACCCAGGCAAGCATTCACTTTACCATCGACGGCACGCCGCCTACCGCACAATCGCCGCGTTACGACGAGCCGCTCGACCTGCCCGAGGGTGGCCGAATCATGGCTGTGGCCGTCGAGGGAGGCCGTGCAGGCCCCGTGACCGAAGCCTGGCTCGGTCTTGCTCCGGCCACCCTGCGCGTCCATGCGGTCTCGAGCGAGCACGACGACGCCCACGCCGCGGCAAAGGCCATCGACGGGGATGCAACGACGTTCTGGCACACCGATTGGGCGGATTCACCCGCCCATCCGCACACCTTGGTGATCGACATCGGTCAGACCCGCCCTCTCGCGGGATTCACCTACCTTCCTCGCCAGGACAAGGCGGTGCCCGACGGCATGGTCGAACGGGGCGAGGTTTCGGTAAGCGCCGACGGCCAGATCTGGTCGGAGCCGGTTCCGTTCACGTTCGGCAATCTCGTCAACGACCCATCCCAGCGCACGTTCCTGTTTCCCGAGGCCACCGCACCGGTGCGCTATTTTCGTTTTGTCTCGCTGGCCGGTGCCGCGGGCAAGCCCTATGCCGCCGCCGCCGGTATCGGTATCCTCCCAGCTTCGGTAAGTCCGGCACAGCCTTAAGACGGGCCAAGCAACTCTGAAAGGAGAAGCCCTTGAAGCGATACAGCGATAACA
>PWPN01000228.1 GCA_003557125.1 Phycisphaerae bacterium
CGCGATGATCTCCCAGCGGGACGCCCCTCCCCGTTTCATCTTCCGGTAGAGTGCGACCAGCGCGGGCAGCGCTTCCTCGCCTTCGCCGATGACCACAAGGTCGAGGAACTCCGCGACCGGCTCGGGGTTGTCGATCTGCGGCCCGCCGGCGATCACGAGCGGATCGTCCGGGCCTCGGTCCGCCGCACGGAAAGGCACGCCCGCAAGGTCCAGCAACGTCAGCAGATTCGTGTAGGCCAACTCGTACTGGATCGAGACCGCCAGGATGTCAGCCGAGCGGACGGGCTGGCGCGTGTCCCATGTGAACAGCGGTATCGACCGCTCGCGCATGACCCGCTCGGCATCGATCCAGGGCGTGTAGACGCGCTCGACGCAGACTCCGTCCACCTTATTGCCCAGCGCGTAAAGGATCTGGCTGCCCAGGTGGCTCATGCCGATCGCGTAGGTATCCGGAAACGCAAGCGCCATGCGCACGTCGGCCTGCTCCCAGTCCCCTGGGCGCACCGGCTGATTCCATTCCCGACCGATGTATTGACCGGGCTGGTTGACGAATGGGAGCAACTGCTCGCTGATTTGCTCGCTGAGCGTAGTCATGGCTCATCCTTCGCCGCGTGTACAGCGGGTGCATCTGCGCGGATGCATCTGCAGGTGCATCTGCAGGCGCATCTGCAGGCGCATCTGCGGGTGCCACTGGCGGCTTGTCCGCCAGTGCTTCTCGCTGGAGCATGCATGGGTTCGCAACGGGGGTCCGTCAGCGCTGGCGATAAACGATTCGGCCACGCGACAGGTCGTAGGGGGAAACCTCGACCGTGACCATGTCGCCCGGAACGATCCGGATGAAATGTTTCCGCATTTTCCCCGACAGGTGGGCGAGAATCTCGTGCTTCGTGCCGCCGGTCTCAGCCACGACAATGAATTGCGCGTTCGGAAGCGCTTTAAGAACCTTTGCTTCGAATTGAATCGTTTCCGAACCGGCCACAATGTCCTTCCTGCTCAAAACTGAAATTCGATGTTGGCACACGCGTCCAACGTTCTCGATATCCGGCTGCAGCGTCAGCCTCGCCATGCCTTCGGGCATGCGGAATCCTGAGCGCCACCGTCTCTGCCTGTTCGACCCGCGTGATAGAACCGGATGCTTAACCACCGGACGGAGGGAACAGTCCGTATCGTACCGCTCTCCAGCCGGAAGCGAGCATTATCCGGTTTTCCCCAGCCGATGGCAATACCCGCAAGCGCGACCCTCACGGAATCCGGGTATCATACCTTCATGACCGCCATCCGAAAATCATCCGCCTTCCCCGTGAACGTGCCGCTGACTGCACGGCAGGCGGCATGGACCGTACTGTCCGATAACCGTTTCCCGTCCGCCACCGCCCGTGATGAACTCGACCGGCTGGTGGCCGAAAACCGGCTGCCGACCGATTACCGCGGCTCGGCCCTCGAGCTGATCCTGGGCGTGCTGCGTCACCGCCTGACGCTTTCGCATGTGCTGGGCAACTGGGTGGCCGGCGGCTGGCGACGCGTGGACCGCCCCCTTCAGCCGGTGCTCCTGCTGGGAGCCTACCAGGTGCTTTACCAGGACGAAGTCCCCGCTTTTGCAGCCATCCACGAATCCGTCGAACTGGCAAAGTCCGTAGCGGGCACACCGGGCAGCCGCTTCGTCAACGCCCTGCTCCGGCGGCTTCAGCGGGAGATCGAGCACCTGCGGATCGATCCCGCCCAGGCAGAGGCGGCCCGTTCGATCCCGATCGACCCCGCCCGAAGTTGCCAGTTCCGCGAACCCGTCCTGCCGGACCCTGCCCAGCACCCCGCCGAGCACCTCGCGCTTTCCACGTCGCACCCGCTCGAACTGGTGGCCGACTGGATCCGCGCTTTCGGGCTGGAGACCGCCCGCCGGATCTGCATGGTCGGCCTGGCCCGACCGCCCGTGGTGCTGCGGCCCAACCGGATGCGAACCGAGGCAGCCGCACTCGTCCGACGCCTTGCCGATGAAGGGTTCCAGGCCTGTGCGGACCCGCAGCGGCGAGCCGTCGACGTGCCGTCAGCCACATCGCTGATGAGCTCGGCCGCTTACCGCGAAGGGCTTTTTCAGCCCCAGGATCGCACAGCCATGGCCGTCGTCGAGGCGACGGACCCACAGCCGGGCCAGGTGATCGTCGACCTGTGTGCAGGTCTGGGCACGAAGACGACCCAGTTGGCCGAATCCATGCATGACGAAGGCATCGTGATCGCCTGCGACAAGGAAGACTGGAGGCTCGCGGGGATCCGGGAGAACGCCGACCGCCTCGGCCTGACGTCCATCCGCGTCGTCCATCCCGATCAGCTCGAAGCCATGCTGATCACCCTGGACCGCATCGATTGGATCCTCGTCGATGCACCGTGCAGCAACACGGGCGTGCTGGCTCGCCGACCCGAAGCACGCTACCGGTTTAAACGCGCCAGCCTCGCGGAACTCCAGGCGATCCAGGTCGCACTCCTCGAGCAGGCTGCCCGATTGGCCACGCCGAACACGCGCCTCGCCTACAGCACGTGCAGCCTCGAACCCGAGGAAAACGAGCAGGTCACCGCCCTTTTTGCGACCCGTCAGCCGCGATGGAAGCTGCTGAACGCTTGCCGGGTGCTCCCATCCGGCGACGCTCAGCCGGGCTGCTGGCACGACGGCGGCTACTGGGCGCTATGGGCGCCGACCTGATCCGATCGCACCGATTCCCCCATTGCCCGACGACACGATGGCCTTTACGAAATCAACCCGACCGCGCTTCTGGCCGATGAGTTCGATGACCGGGCGCGTCGTCGCACGGGCTTTGTGGCCATTCTGAAGAGGGCTCAGCCTTCGGGAAAGGTGGGCCGCGCGTCCGGCTCGCGAGTGACAAACGATGCTCGACATCGATCCCTACATGATGTGGCGCACCATCCTGATGGCTGCGGGCGGCTTCGCCTTCCTCTACCTGGTCGCCAACGAGAAGAACCGTCGTGAAAAATGGCTCGAATTCCGCCTGGAGGAAAAGCTCAAGGAAGCCCGGACCGAAAGCTCCGAAACCTGATCGTAAATGCTCCCGTCTCGACGTGAGCTGGCGTCAGAAGCGACAAACCCCGCACTGAGAAAAGGACTTTCGCCCTTGTCAGTGCTCTTACCGATAATTAACGTATAATGAGACCAGGCGCCTTGGTGGGTTTGTGAGCCGGATCGCTTGAATCGGCCTCACATGGGCCATCCCATCGCCGATCCGGAACGGTGGTGGGAAACAAGGCGCTCGCATTCATGTCACCGGGCTGGAGTGCACACATGGCTGATCGACCTGCTCAAAATCGTTCTTTGCCTCTGCTGGCCCTCGTGGTGACGATCGTCGGCCTGCTGGCGGGCGTGTTGCTGTGTGCGATGGGTGTCTTCAGCCTCGTGCGTACGGAGGAATACGTCCTGGCAGGCCTTCTGATCGCCGGCGGCCTGACGCTGGCTGTCGGGACGCTTTTCCTTTACGTGATCTCGGACACTCTTTTCCGGACCGAAGCCCACGCACTACGCCTCAGGCACGTCGCGGACGATTTCGTCACGATCGCCCACCATATCGAACCGCTTATGCGGACGATCGCCACCAACAGCCAGATCTCCGACGGGGCCCGCTCGATCGCCAACCGCGAGATCGAACGCGAAACCCTCCGCCAGGCCATCCGGGAGGAGATGTACGGGGGCGACCTCGAGGCTGCCCAGTACCTCATCAGCGAGATCGAACGGCGATTCGGCTATAAACAAGAGGCTAAGGTTCTGCACGACGAGCTCAGCCAGGTTCGCGAAATGACCATCGAGGAGAAGGTCAACGAGGCTATCTCCCATATCCACAGGATGATGGATCAATCCCGCTGGATACGAGCCGGCCATGAAATCCAACGCCTCATGAAATTGTTCCCGCAGCATCGGCGGATCGCTGCCCTGCCGGCCGAGATGAACCGTCGCCGTGAAGCCCGCAAACAGGAGTTGCTCAAGGAGTGGAAAGTGGCAGTGGACCGTGCGGAAGTTGATCGGGGGGTCGCCATCCTCACGGAGCTCGACCAGTATCTCACCCCCCAGGAAGGCCACGCGCTCCAGGAATCGGCGCGTCACGTATTCAAAGCGAGGCTGCTGAACCTGGCGGTGCAGTTCGGGTTGGCTGTCTCAGAGAACCGGTGGCGTGACGCGCTCCAGGTCGGGCTGCAGATCCGCAAAGAATTTCCCAACAGCCGCATGGCGCGTGAGGTCAGCGAAAAAACCGAAACGCTCCGCCTGCGGGCCGGGCTGCTTTCCGATGCGAACGTGCCCGAACCCGGCCCGTTGCCCACCGGCACACCCGTGCCAGGTCCCACTTCTTCGCCGGGTGAAAAGAAATAGCGCACGGCCCGAATGTTCCCCCGGCCCGGATAATATCCCAGCCGCTCTGAGGCGAGCTTCCTCGCATTGTCGACTCAGCTTGCAGGCCCCGATAGCTTACAGGCCGCTGCCGAATTCGTCGTCGGGCTCATCGGATTCCGACGGGGCCGCCCGGGGGGATGGGTTGCCCATCTCCCCGGGATCGCTCCGATCCGTCGGGCTCTTCTCATCAGGCTCTTCGGTATTTTCTGGATACAATGGCGCGGACGGCTCGTCCTCATCGGGTTGCCGAGGTTTCCGTTCGCCGATGCGCGTCTCGGCCTGTCGCTTCAGATCCGCGATGAGCTCATTGTAATCGTCGAAGCCGCTGTCCGAAGGATTGCCCTCATGCTTGGGGGCTTCCTGCTGCGGATTCGTTTCCTGTCGGATCTCAATCTCTTCAAAGTCCTCGTACTCGTCATAGGTGGCCGGTTTGTAATCCGGCGACTTGGCGCGTTCCATCTCTTCCTGGTAGGCCTGGACGACGGCCTTCTGGATACGTTCCCGACAGGCCGCGTTAATGGGATGGGCGACATCGGCGTGGAGTTTGGCACGCCCTTGGCCGTCTTTCGGTGCCCGGTTCTCGTTGAGCCGTTGGCCGCACTCGTTGCAGAACTTCGCACGGAGATGGTTCTTGGCACTGCAACGGGTACACCGATCCATGAGCTTGCGCGAGGGCATCGCCACAAACGGCCCACTGGTTCCGTCAATTATTTTCAAGTCGCGTACGACAAAGTCACCATCCAGTGTGACACTACAAAAGGCTCTGAGCCGTTCAGTTGATTTTTCTACGAGCTTGATTCGGACTTCCGTGATCTCCATGGTGCAACCTCCGGTGAGATGCCTGCTCGGCGGGCTGAACGACATCGGTGGACAGTCCCAAAGGCGCAGACAGGTCTCTTGCAAATAATTCCGCTTCGTTGATGGTGTCGAAGGCTGTGAACAGGGTCGAACCGCTCCCCGATAAACGCACCGGCCTCCCCGCGTGCTCCGCGCACCGCTGCGCGATATCCTTCAGCGCAGGGCATACCTTCATTGCCGGCGCTTCCAACATATTGTAGGCACTTTGCATCCACGCGACTGCGTCACAGCCCTCGCCCAATGCATCGCTTTGCTGTGAAATCGGCGGCATCGTGCACGGTTCGGGTTCCCATGCCTCGTACACTTTGCCGGTGGCCACAGCCATGGGCGGACAGATCAACACGATCCATCCGCGCCATCCGAGTCGGACGGGTTCGATCTGCTCACCTCGCCCACGCACGATGGCCGATCCTTCGCACAGAAAGAACGGCACATCGCTGCCCAATTGTGCAGCCAACACGTGCAACTGCTCGGTTTTCAGATTCAGCTTCCAGAGAAGATTCAGTGCACTGAGGGCGACGGCTGCGTTCGAGCTCCCGCCGCCCAACCCCCCGCCGACTGGAATTTGCTTGACCAGATGGCAGTGCCAACCCGAGCGCGATTTTTCAGTCGGACACGTCCGCTCCAGCAGTTCAGCGGCTCGGAGGATGAGATTCCGCCCGTCCGTCGGGATATCCGCGCGATCGCACGAAAGCGTGACACCCGCTTCCGGACGTGGGGTGAAGATCATCTCATCTTCCAGCGTGACTGCCGACATGAGCGATTCGATGGCGTGGTACCCGTCCTCGCACCGCCTCAGGACGCGCAGATTCCAGTTGATCTTGGCTGGCGAACGAAAAATGCGCTTGGCAGGGGGGTGCATGATTTTACCCCGAGCTCACGTGACGGCCGTATCCGGATCGGCCATGGCACCATAAGCTCCCCCATCGGGGGACACGGCAGTCGATGCGTCCCTTCCCCTCCAAGGGTATAACACAACCGTACCCTGCTGTGGCCCACGCATGGCATGTGGGATTCTGGAACGACCCCGATGAAATGGCGAAGTTGTACGTCGCACCGATCCGAGCATTCTCAGCCGCCTGTCCAGTTGCACGTCAAGGGCTCTGTGGAGCGCGAACGTCTTAGCGAACACATCGTTGAAAGCCCGATAATTTCGCCCGATCCATTCTACAGCGACATGGAAGAGAGTCAAAAGTTTCCAGCGGACGCATCCCTTGCGATCCGCCCGTGAAGGCAGACCGCAGGCGCACGTGCGATTTCAACTTATGTCGATCCTGAAGCGATCCGATACGGATTCAGACGAAATCATGCTTCACATGCACAGAAGGAAGCCGGTCCATGAGCATCACGTTAATATGCCCCAATTTGAAGTGCCGCAGTATCCTCCAAGTTCCTGAGGCAGTACGCGGCAAAAAGGCCCGGTGCATCCGGTGCGGTAAGCAATTCTTCGTGCCTCAGCCCAGCAAACCAAAAACCCCGCCTCTCAAAGCACCTTGACGGGGCGGGACCGATGTCGGCCTCGTACCACATTCTTTTTTCGGGAAGGGCTTTTCCGAGAAAGGGCTTCGGCCCTTCGGCTCGGAATGCCTGCGACCGCCCGGGATCTTTGGCCGCCTCTCACGTATGCCCACCGCTCACATGTGCGACAGATGGCGTGGGCGAGGCGCTTCGGACTCTCCCAGACGGCTGCGCATGTGGTCGAGCACGTTCATGTAGTTGATGTACGAATCGTAGGGAGATTCGTAGGGGTTGAAATAGTCGTGCACCGCACCGTCGGCCATGTGCTTGGTCGACATGTAATAGAAATGGTCCGAGCCCTGGAGGCGGCGCCAGTCGTTGAGCACTTCCTCATCGCCGGCCTCGCGGACGGCCGACTCGAGGCGATACAGCTCATGCAGCGCGTTGGACTGCATCGCATTGCCCAGCCAGGCGGAGAGATCGCGCTCCATGTCGGCCCAGCTGATCATGTGCGGCACGTCCAGCTCACCGGTGACCGGATACGCATCGATCACCTCCGAAGGCGTTTTGAAATCGTGATCCGGATAGGCCAGGACACGCTCGGGGAGTTCACGGAAGAACGTAAAAATGCCCGAGTCGGCACATTGATGCTCGCCCAGCGATTCGTAGTCCATGAACAGATTGACCGTGTGGCCGTCGCCATGGGCCTCATCGATCCAGCGGGCAAATTTCTCAGCCGTCAAAGGCCATTCGCTCCACTGGCGGTTCGAGAACCGGAACGCGATATCGTCGCTGAGCCGATAGTTCTTGAGCAGGACGGCGATCTGGCTGGTGTGCGGCGGGCGATAGATCTCATTGGGGGACCGATTCTGGAGCAGGTCATCGACCCCTTCGGTCAGGATGCCGCGGAATCCCATCCCATCGACGTAATAGGCCAAATCGTTGTTGTAGATGAGCTCGGTGTTGCGAAAGACGACGGGCCGGACGCCGAACATCGCGCGCATTTTCCGATCGTGCAGGCGGACCTGCTCCTCGAATTCATGGCGTGAATAGAGAAAACTCAGGGAGTGGAAGTAGGTCTCGGCCAGAAACTCGACGCAACCCGTTTCGCGCAACCGCTGAAAGCCCTCGATGGCCTGGGGGGCATAGCGCTCGAGCTGCTCGAGAACGATCCCGCTGAGCGAAAATGCGACCCGGAAACGCCCCTCGTGTCGCTGAATGAGTTCGAGCAACAACCGGTTGGCGGGCAGGTAGCAGCGTTGGGCCACCTCGCGGCAGATCTGGCCGTTTCTCCGGTCATCGTAATAATCGCAATTCGTGTCGAAGACGGTGTACCGACGCAGCCGATAAGGTTGGTGCACCTGGAAATAGAAGCATACAGATTGCACCTTGGCCTCCTCGTTTTGAACTGAGCCGCTTCGAGCTAAAAAATCCGCTCCCCCCGACTTGCTCCGAGGGGTTCACGCCCTCCCCGGCCACTTCGCCCACAGCCATGGACTGCCGGCGTTTCGACGCTCGTGCCATCCGGCTGGGCTGATCGGCATCCCATTATAACGCGTCCTCCGGATGGTGCACGAATCTTATCGGGCCAAGAGGGCCTGATTTTGTTTCTTCCTATCGGCGGCGATCTGGGAAGCGCGCACCAGGGGTAACGCTACCCGATATCGAAGCCGATGGGGTGGCTATTATCGGCTCTTCCCCAACGGGGGCCATCCGTTCCTTTTTCTGACTCTCGGACGTCGCGGAAGTCGTCACTGCCTCATCACCAGGAACGTCGCTGGCGCTGTCAGGCGGTCTCTGGATCCCGGAGGCCCCGGTCAGGGCTCTTTCGAAGAAGCGGACGGTACGGTTCGCATACTCTTCGGGCCGGACGACGGTCGACTGGTTGTGTTTGGCCCCTGGGACGACCCACAGCTCTTTCGGCTCCGGTGCCAACGCGTAGAGCAATTTGGACTGCTCTACGGGGATGTAGCTGTCGCGCTGGCCGTGGATGAGCAGAATCGGCCTGCCGGCGGGGCTGCGCATGAGCGCTTTGCGTACGGACGGGAACGTGCACCCGAGTTTGCGGCGGCACTCGCGAAACAGCAGCCAGCGGAGGAACCGCCAGAACTGGGGCGGGTGATTTTCATAGACGAACCGCACCTTGGCGAAGATGTAGGCCCATCGTTTCATGAGGTATTCGAGGGTGGTATCCGAACTGAACGCACCGTCGGAAAGAATGGCCCGCACGATGGATTGATGCTGAGCGGCCAGGATCGCGGCCCCCGCACCGCGGGAGATGCCGAACAGGCCGACTTCGGCGGGTCGGCCGCGCTGCTCGAGCCAGTCCTCGACGAAGGCGATGGCTCCGAGCATGTCGTTCACTTCATAGTGGGTGGGCCATTGGCGGGGCTGGTAGCCGGGCAGGTTGCTCGATTCGCCGTGACCGCGAAAATCGAAGCTGAACAGATCGTAGCCGGCCTCGAGTAGCGGGCGACAGTACCGGGCACAGCTGTACATATCACTGGAGAACTCGTGGGCGAAGATGATCATGCCCTTCGGTCGCCCGCCGTGTCGGCCGGTCAGGAACATGCCACACAGGTTCAGGTTATCGAATGAGCGAAAGATCACCCGTTCTCCGTCGATCCGCTGAAAATCGCACGGCCCCATCGCCAGGGGCGGCGGAGTGTCGCGTATGATGTTGAGCATGATCTTGACGTACTTGCGGAGTACGAGCCAGACGATAATCAGCAGGAGAAGGCAGGTCAGCAGGAAGGAGCCGAGCGCCCAGTTCCGGTAGACGTACTGGAACCACGTCGCGGCGTCGCCGGTGACGGTCAGCAAAATGACAAAAGACAGAACGTCCAAGGGACTGCCTCTCGTATCGGGACGGCTCGCTTGCGACCGGGCCCGGAGAGACACCCCCTACCCGTGCGCCTCATTCCGTGCCGCTTCATATTGTAGACATAGGTCTCACCGCCGGTCGCCCATACCGCGCCGATGACCGGCTATCTCAGCATAACGCGTGACGATGCATCTGGCCATAAACCGCACCGGCCATCGGCCGCAAAGGCGCGCCCGGCCTTGCATCGATTGACGCGCATCCTCCAGACGGATCGCCTTCGCAGTACCCGTGATTCCTGCACCAGCGGTCCGGGAAAGGCGCTCCGCAATGAACCCGCAAAGTGGACTGTTGGCCGATTACGCCTGTTCCCACTGGCGACGGAGCAGTTCGACGGCTGCGGGGATCTGTACCATCCGGTCGCCCTGGCTGCCGCACTCGAAGCTGACGTCTCCCTGGTAGCCGAGCTCCTTGAGGCCTCGGAAGCCGTCGATATAGTTATCGGCCTCGCCGTCCTCGCCAGGCATGGACCTGCGGCGACGGCTGGCCATGTGCACGTGTTTGAGGTACTCGCCACCGGACAGGAACGCGCCGCGGTCGGAGGTCTCTTCCCAGGTCATGTGCCAGAAGTCACCCATCAGGGCGATGCCGGGATTCTGGACGTCCTTGCACATCGAGGCCCCGTCGGCCAGTGTCCGCAGGAAATAGCATTCGTCGCGGTTCAACGGCTCGAGCAGGATGCGCGTGTTGTGCTGGACGGCGTGGTCGCCGAGTTCGCCGAGCAGACAGTCGCATCCGCCTTCCGGTCGCCTGTCCCAACGATGGAAGCCGGTGAGCAGCACGCGCGCTTCCTTGTGCGGCAGGGACTCCTGGCGATTGAAGGCCGGCACGATGATCAGCCCGACCGAGCCCAGTTCGCCGGCGGCTGTGAGAATCCGCTTCATGGACTCCATCGCCTGGTCGCGCGTCGGCTTGTCGGGCGCGATGAGGCAACCTTCGAACCCTGCGCAAATCGCGCTCATCTTGATCTGCCGCCCGGACAGGGCGCGCTGAAACTCCTCGACCCGCTCGGGCAGATCTCGTCCGCCGGGCTCGATGCCTTCGAACCCCCACTGTTCCGCCCAATCGAGTTTTTCGGTCAACGTCTCACCGGGGAGCCGATTTTCCTGGATCGCCAGTCGCAGGACGGCAGGACCGCGCCTCCCACCTCCGAAACCCTGAGGCTGGGCCATAACCTGAGCCCCCGAACCGCTCACCGCGGCGGCGGCCGCCACAGCCGAGCATCGCAGAAACTCGCGTCGATTGCTTTGTACGCTCATCGTCATCCTCCACTGGCTTGAAGATCGAACTCATCGATCAGGGATTGGCAGTACCGATACGTTTCAAGCGTCACCTCGGGCGGGATCGAGTGGTCCGAGTGGAACACATATCCCCCTCCGGCAGCGCCGGCCTTCAATTTACCGAGAACCTCGCGTCGGACGAGGTCTTTATCGTTCGTCCGCAGCACCATCACGTCGATATTGCCCATGAACGCGATCTGGTCTCCGTAACCCGTCTTCATTGCGGCAAGGTCCATCCCCGCCTTGGCTTCAAGCGGCTGAAGGCAGTGGATGCCCGCCTCGATGAGGGGTTCGACAGCCTGGGTGATGCGCCCGCAGGAATGGATGATTACATGTCGGCCGTCGTCGCGGAGACGCTGGAAGATACGGCAATGGCTCGGCCAGAGGATCTCGCGGTAAGAGGCGGGCGAGATGAACAGTCCGTTCTTGTAGCCCAGGTCCTCATAGAAGAACAGGCCGTCGAGGTATGCGCCGGCTGCGACGAGTTCTTCGTACATCCGCATGAAAAGGGATTCGAAGTGCTCCATCATCTCGCGGATCCAGCCCGGGTCCAGGGCGACGTTCATCAGCAACGTCTCAGGGCCAAGGATATCCCGGGATGCTTCCCAGAATCCCATGACGCCCCAGGCGACGAAGTAATCACCCTGATGGTATTCCCGACACGACTTCACGCGTGCTGCGAGATCGTGTCGGCCTTCGGTCTTCAGAAGGCGGTCTTTGTAGCGGTCCCAGTCCTCGCGGGACTGGACGGCGAATTGGCCTGTGAACTCGGGGACGCCGGAGTGGTCGTTCCAATATTTCTTTACTGCGCCGTTGCCGTCGCGGACGATACGGTAGGAGTCCGTTTCTTCGAGGGTCTGCTCTTCAAGGCGGAGTGTGGGAATGTAGCCGTCCACGATCCGAATATCGCTGCGGGCCAGCTCGTTCATGTCGGTGTCGGGCGAGAGGCCTTGCTCGATCCAGGCTTCACGGGTTTCAGGCCAAAAGTGCTCGTGACGGGGGGTGCGGTCGACTGGCTGCCGGTTTAAAGCGGCAATAATACGCTCACGCGATGTCATTCGAAAACCTCCTCAGATAACGCTTAAAAGCCGGTTTTCAGCTTATCATGTGCGGGCAGGGTGGTCAAAAGGCCTGCTTATCGGCTGCCCCCTGGATGATCGCCCGTGACCGGCCATGCGGCGGACAGTGCTGAAGTCTGGACCCGTCACCATTTCCTGACGTATGCTCAGATAGAGCCTCATGCGGTCCTGTTCTGTGATGGGATCCGTCATTTGACCGGTTGAGAAGCCTCGGCGACCAGTTAACGGAGCCAGCCCATGTCTTTGAAAAGCAATGCAAAACTTGTGGGAACGTGGTGGCGAATTATGTGCATCGGGCTGATGCCGGCCCTGTGCGTGATATTCCTGTACGGCTGCAACGATCGCGCCATGACGACTCCGACATCCGAGTCGAATGCGCCCGAATCGAATGCTCAGGGCGAGCCTGCGGAGGGTAAGGTTGCGACCCGGCCGACCGCACAGCAGGAGCAGCAGGAGGCTCAGCCGGAGACGCAGCCGTCCGCTGCCACACAACCTGTCGACTGGGAACCGCCCGAACCGCCCGGCGCGCGGATGCACGCGAATTTGAGGCATCGGATGGTTGAGACGCAGTTGGCGTCCCCGCGCGACCGCCGACGGCCGATACGCGATCCGGATGTGCTCGAAGCGATGCGGGCAGCGCCGCGCCACGTGTTCGCGCCCGGCCATTCGCCGATCGCCGCGTACCGCGACAGCCCTTTGCCGATCGGCCATGACCAGACGATCTCGCAGCCCTATATCGTCGCGCTGATGACCGAACTTCTCGATGTGACCTCCGAATCGCGCGTTCTGGAGATCGGGACCGGGTCGGGCTACCAGGCTGCGGTTCTCGCGCATCTCACGCCGCATGTCTATACGATCGAGATCGTCGAGCCGCTGGCACGACAGGCTATCGAGGTGCTCGAGGAGCAAGGCTATACGCATGTCCACTGCCGGATCGGGGACGGCTACAAGGGGTGGGAGGAGGCGGCGCCGTTCGATGGGATCATCGTGACCTGTGCAGCCGACGATGTGCCCGAGCCGCTCTGGGAGCAGCTTCGGGTCGGCGGGCGGATGGTGATCCCGCTCGGCCCGGTCGGCAGGCTTCAGGAACTGGTGGTTCTTACGAAACTGGAGGACGATCAGCGGGAGATCGAACGGGTCATTCCCGTACGGTTCGTCCCCATGACCGGTGAAGTCCGGGAACAACGGTAAGGGGTTGCTCCGGTAGCACCTGTCCTTAAAGCCCCTGGCAGGCCTGCCAGGGGCTTTGGGGACGACAACAGTGGGGAGCGACGCGGCACCGCTCCCCACCCACAGGCGCTTCAAACCATGGCCCTTTTACGACCCGCCTGCCCCGTTACGATTCGGACATCGGGCCGATAACGGCTCTCGCGGTCTGATCGTTAAGGACTCGCGCGTTCGGTCCGTTAGCGAGCACATGGGGTCGTACGATTCGCACATTCGGGCTGTTTACGATTCGCGCGCGCCCAGCTTGTGATCCATCACCAGCAGCATATGGGTTCGTTCGCCGAGCGCCTTGAGCTGCTGAAGGATCTCCTCGGCTGTCTTTTCTTCTTCGACCTGCTCGTTGATGAACCAGTGCAGCTGCGTCTGGGTCGCGTAGTCTTTCTCGGCGACGGCCAACTCGTAAAGCTTATGGATCGAGGCGGTCACCTTGCGCTCGTGCTCAAGGATCGTGGTGAAAACTTTTTCCGGCGACCCGAAATCGACGGGTGGTTTTTCGATGGCTCCCAGCTCGACGCGCCCGCCGCGGTCCGCGACGTAATCGAAGAGTCGCATCCCGTGGGCGACCTCTTCGTGATATTGGGCTTTCATCCAGCGGGCGAACCCGGGCAGATTCTGATCCTCGAGCGCGGCCCCCATTGCCAGGTAGATGTAGGCGGAGCTCAGCTCCAAGGTGATCTGTTCGTTCAGGGCCTTGCAAACCTTGTCGTTGATCATGCGTGTGTCTCCGTTGTCGTGTTGAACCCATAGACCCGCCCCGGTCACCCCCGAGGACAAAAGTCCAAAGTCTCCCCTTTTAGCCTACGAACGCTGACAGCGCCGGCCTTCACCGGCGACCGAATCCCCGGAAATCCTTGCGGCGCCTCGTCGTTGCCTGGAACATATCCACAGCGATGATGAGGAGTTACCTCAACGAGGAGTCTTCAGGGACCGCGTCGTTCGGCTTACGTTCACATTGTAAGCAGCCTATCTTCATTTGGCAGCCCGGAAGGGCAAGAAACACGGGCATGAAGGAAAATGAGATTGTATCTCATGACGGGGTGAAGAAAGCTTCGGAGTGAGGTTACGACCCCGGCCCGAACCCTTTCCGAGGTGGACCGATCCGATAATGCCTATACAATGGTAAACCCGACGGGCAAACGTCCTGAAAATCTATCATCCGTATTGCGAGTAGCCCCTCATGGCGGATCTCCGAACGACATCCCCCCCGGACGGCACGGGCCTGATCGATCTGGACCCCTGGCTCGGGTCGTATGCGGACGCACTGCGTTACCGGTATGGCCGTTACCGTGAGAAACGCGATCAGCTTTCAGGGGGCTCGGGCGTCCTGGAGGGCTTCAGCCGGGGGCATGACTACTTCGGGCTCAACCGCGGCATGCACGAAGGACAGCCCGGCATCTGGTACCGCGAGTGGGCGCCCGGGGCGGAGGCTGCCTCTCTGATCGGCGATTTCAATGGCTGGGACCGCTCCGCGCATCCGATGACGCGGGACGATTTCGGTATCTGGAGCCTGTTTCTGCCGGACGACGCTTACGCCGACCGGCTCGTGCATACAGGCCGCGTCAAGGTCCACATAGTCCATCGCGGCCACGGCAGAGACCGCATTCCCGCCTACATCCGCCGGGTTCTCTTCGATCCGACGAACCATATGCCCGTGGGTCAGTATTGGAGCCCGCCCGAGCCCTATCCCTGGCGGCACGAAAGGCCTCAGCTCGCCTGTCAGCCGCGCATCTACGAGGCGCACGTGGGGATGGCTACCGAACATGAGCGGGTCGGGACCTTCGGTGAATTCGCCGAGCGGGTTCTGCCGCGCATCGCCCGCTGCGGGTACAATGCCGTCCAGTTGATGGCTATCCAGGAACACCCGTACTACGCGTCGTTCGGGTACCAGGTGAGCAATTTCTTCGCGGTCTCCTCGCGGTTCGGCACGCCGGAGGACTTCAAATACCTCATCGACACGGCCCACGGCCTGGGGATCCTCGTGCTGCTGGACCTCGTCCACAGCAATGCGGTCAAAAACATTCACGACGGGCTCAACAACTTCGACGGCACGGACCACCAGTACTTTCATTCCGGGCCGCGCGGCGAGCACCCTGCCTGGGACTCGCGCCTGTTCGATTATGACAAGTACGAGGTGCTGCGGTTCCTGCTGAGCAACGTGCGGTTCTGGCTGGACGAGTACCGGCTCGACGGATTCCGGTTCGACGGCGTCACGAGCATGATGTACCTCGACCACGGGCTCGGCAAGCCGTTCACCTGCTACGACGATTATTTCGGCCCCGGCATCGACGAGCCGGCGGTGACGTACCTCCAGTTGGCCAACCAGGTCGCCCACGAAGCGTACCCGCAGGCGGTGACGATCGCCGAGGACGTCTCGGGCATGGTGGGGATGGCCCGGCCCATCGATGAGGGGGGGATCGGGTTCGATTACCGGCTGGCGATGGGGATACCGGACTACTGGATCAAGATCCTCAAAGAGCGGAGCGACGAGCAGTGGCCGATGGGCGAGATCTACCACACGCTCACCAACCGTCGCTACGGGGAAAACCACATCGCCTACGCCGAGAGCCATGACCAGGCCATGGTCGGGGACAAGACGATCGCCTTCTGGCTCATGGACGCGGACATGTACTGGCTGATGAGCAAGGGCGAGACCGGCAACGTGGTCATCGAACGCGGCATGGCCCTGCACAAGATGATCCGGCTCATCACCTTCGCACTGGGCGGCGAGGGATACCTCAACTTCATGGGCAACGAGTTCGGGCATCCCGAGTGGATCGACTTCCCGCGCGAAGGCAACGGCTTCTCCTACAAGTACGCACGGCGGCAGTGGTCGCTCATCGACGACCCGACGCTCCGCTACCGGGATCTCGGTAATTTCGACTGCGAGATGCTCGCGCTTGACCAGCGGTATCGGCTGCTGTCGGAACATCCGATCGAGGGGCTGTCCGTTCACGAAGATCATAAGATCCTCGCCTTCCGACGCGGGCCGATCGTGTTCGTTTTCAATTTCCACCCGTCCGAGTCGCGCGCGGATTACCGCATCGGCGTGCCGGCGCGCGCGGACTATCGGCTCACGCTCAACACGGACGATTTCTGGTTCGGAGGGCACGGGCTGGTGAGCACCGGCCAGGTCTACCCGGCGCAGTCCGTCCCCTACGACGGGCACGCCCAGTCGATCCAGGTCTACGTCCCCGCGCGGACGGCGCAGGTCCTGTTGCCGGAAGGTTGATCGGTATCACATGTACCGCTCGCCGCGGGTCGCGCGGACGCGTTCGACGAGTTCCTTGATCCGCTGTGCCTGCGAACGATGGCAGATGACGGTCGCGTCGTCGGCGTGCGCGACGATGAGGTCCTCGACCCCCAGCAGCGCGATGAGATGGTCGCTC
>PWPN01000222.1 GCA_003557125.1 Phycisphaerae bacterium
GTATACGAGACCAGGATCGTCGCCAGGATCGCGTACATGACCACAAGGGCCAAAAGGAAGGCACCCGTCAGGCTGCGAACCGATTCGAGCATCTGGGCATGCTGCCCCTCGATCCGGTAGTCGATGCCCGGGTAACGCGCCAGCAGCGGGATGAGATGCTGTCGTTCGTATTCGGCCAGGATCGATTCGGCGTTGGCGAACCGCTCATCGACATCGGCCGAGACGCTCACCGACCGCACGCCGTTGCGGTGATGGATCGTCGCGTACCCCCGTTCGATATCGTAGTCGGCCAACTCCCGGAAAGGGATCGCCTGGCCGGTGAGGCCGCCGATCCGGACGTTCTCGATGTCGGCGATGCTGCTTCGCTGGCTGTCCGGATAGCGCACCTGCACGCGGACGTCCCTCCGGCCGCGCGGAACCCGTACGACCTGGCTGCCGTGAAATCCGCTTCGCAGCTCGCGCGCCAGATCGTCGACCGTCACCCCGAGCGTTCGGGCGAGGCTCTTGAGCCGGATGCGGACTTCGCGTTTCCCCTCGTAAAGGTTGTGCCCTGCGCCGGTGACGCCGGCAAAGCGGCGTAAGGAACCCACCGCCTCGTCGGCCACCGCCGCCAGTTCGTCCAGGTCGTCTCCCAGGAGGCGGACCTGCAACGGTTTTTCCGTCGGACGACGCTGGAGATGATCAAAGGATACAAGCAGTGCGTCATCGACCTCGCCGAGCTGTTCGCGCCATGCGGCCATGATATGTTCCGCATCGAGCCGCCGCTCTTCAGCCGGCAGGAGCTCGAGCATCACCTCGCAGACATGACTGCCCTGTTCGTCGGACCAGCCGGACCACTGGCCGATCAGCGAAAAACGCGTCCGCACAAGATCGCCTTGCCCGCGGTGTGCAAGGACATTCGGATCGTTGAGCCGTTCGGCAGCCTCCTCGAGCTGGCGGACAGCCTGCATCGTACGTTCGAGCGGGACGCCCTGCGGCAGCATGATCCGCGCATGGATGGCGTCCCCGTCGATATTGGGGAAAAGCGTGAACGGCAGGCGCCCGCCGGCCACCCACCCCACCGCGATCGCCAGGGCACCGACGGCCACCGCCAACGTGACGGGGCGACCGATCAAAGACCTGCGAAGGAACGGAGCGTACCACCTGCGGATGAGGTACTCCATCCCGGACTCGACCCACCGGCGGAGCGATTCGAGACGCGAACGGCTGCGGCCATCCTCCTGCCCCCGGCAGTGCCGGATGTGCGCCGGGAAAATGCAGAACACCTCCACCGACGAGAAGATGATCGCTGCCACGACGACCACGGGCAGAACCGAGATCAGTTTACCGATGACCCCGGAGACGAAAAACAGCGGAGTGAACGCGACGATCGTGGTCACGGACGAGGCGACGACCGGCCAGACCACCTCCCGCGGGCCGGTGATGGCTGCCACGAGGGCCGGGTCGCCCTGCGACCGCCGGTAACGGAAACTGTCAGCCACCACGATCGCATCGTCGACGATGATCCCGGTGACCATGACGAGCCCGAACAGCGTGATCATGTTGAGCGTCTGGCCGGTCAGGTACATGACGCACAACGCCCCGGCTATCGAGACGGGTATCCCGATCGCAACGAAAAACGCGACACGCCCGCCCATCAGCAGGCCCAGCGCGATGATGACCAGAATCATGCCGTAAAGCGCATTGCTCAGCAGCATGTTGATGCGGGCTTCGATCTGGCGCGAACTGTCCGCCCACGTGCTCAGTTGGATCTGTTCGGGTACCTGCCCGCGCTTCCGCTGCACATAATCGTTGACGAGGCGTGCGATCGACTGGGTATCCTGGTCAGCCGTCTTGAAGATTTCCAGCACAGCTGCCGGCTCACCCTGGAAACGGCCCGATTTGTAGTCGTCCTCGAAGTGCTCGGAAACCTCCGCAATCTGGCCGAGGCGCACGAGCGTACCATCCGGTTGCGCGATGACGACGAGATCCTCGAATTCTCTGGCCGTGCGCCGCTGGCCCGTCGTGCGCAGGATGAGCTCCTCGCCGGCCGTGCGAAGCGTCCCGGCCGGCACGTCCATCGTATTGCGGGCGATCGAGGCGATGATCCCGTCCAGCGACAGGTTGTGGCGTTCGAGTGCCTCGCGTGCGACCTCCACCTTGATCTCGTCTTCGCGTATCCCGATCAGGTCCACCTGGCTGATCTCGGGATGGCTCAAAAGCTCATAACGCATCTCCTCGGCCAGTTCCTTGATCGTGCGCTCGGGCACTTGACCGTGAACGGCCACGTTGATCACGCGCTCGCTGAAGAGCAGTTCGGAGATGATCGGCTGCCGCATGTCCGGGGGAAACGTGTCGATCTGATCGAGCCGGTCCCGGATGTTCAGAATCATCACCCGCGGGTCGACGCCCTCGGTCAGTTCGAGCAGGAAAAAGGCGCGGTCTTCATCGGCCCGCGCGAGGACGAGATCCACGCCGACGAGCCCTTCGAGCGCCTCGTTGATCCGGTGGCAAATGCTCTGCTCGATCTCGAGGGGGCTGGCGCCGGGATAGATTACGGTCACGGTGATCCGATCGAGCGAGAACTCCGGGTAGGTCTCGCGGACGAGCAGGCGGCTGGCGAACAAGCCGCCGGCCAGGATCGCGACCATCAACACGTTCGCATAGACCGGGTTGCGGACGCCCGCGGCGATGACACCGCGTGCCGACGCGACGAACGCGCGCGCATCGGTCGATGCGCCTTGCTCGCCCTCATCGGAAAAAGGCGCAAGGGTCGGCCGACTGTTCGGATCGTGGGGTGGGCTGCTGCCCATCGTGATGAAACCTACCAGGGGAGATTGCAGCGCCGCGGGCAGGCACCGCCGATTGACGTCAAGACGGAAACGCCCGGACGAAGCCAAACAAGGCCTGGCGCCCGGGCAACCTCACCGCGACCGGGACAAAGCCAGACGGACCCGCTCGCCCCAGGCGACTTTCTGATCCTCTCGCAACGCATCCTCCAGATCGCGTCGGGCCAACTGCATGCCGGGCACAGCCTTGGGTAGCGGCGAGACGATGATGAGGTCGCCCGCATTCAGTTCGCACGTGTGTTCCGAAAGAAGTTCCCGAAGCGCAGCCGGAGGGTTCGAACACCCCACGAGCACCTGCTCTCCGGAGGCCCGGAGGATCGGAACACTTTTCAGAACGAGTCGGCCGACCGCCGGGTCGTCCGCGCTCGGTTCGAATACGTAGACATTCTGGCCATCGCGAATCGCGTGCCGCGGAATGACCAGCGCATCCTCGATCGGCTCGACGGGCAGGCTCGCCTTGCAGAACATGCCAACCGACAACGGCATGCGCTTCTCGTTGCGGGCCTGCTCGATAATCGACATCACGTCGCGCAATTCCACGACGACGTGCGCGGTTCGCGTCGCCTCGTCGAGCCTTTCCAGCCGGGTGATCCGCCCCTTCCAGGAAAACTCACGGCCCCACAAGGTCCAGACGACCTCGGCCTCCGGCGCCGTACCGATGTCCGCACCGACCGCGCTGGCGAACGCTTCATGATCGACCCACTGCAGATCGCGCGGGTCGATGGCCGCGGCCAATTCGAGCACTTCCATGTCCGTCAGCGTCGCAATCTGAAAATGCGCGGTGACTACCTGCGACATCTGCGCACCGACGGCGTCCACGCGCGCATCGAACGGGCTGTAGATGACCGCATGATCGATATTCAGTTCCGCCTCGGCCAGCTGGGCACGCTTGATCGTCAGCAGGGCGTCGGTCTCTTTCACCAGGAACGGGATCATCTCGAGATGGTTGCGGTACGTCTGAACCGCCTCCTGCTGAGCGAGATGACGCTGCTTGGTCCGCTCGAGATCGACCTCCACCGCCGCGCCGCGCTCCATCAGATCGCGCTCGCGCTGGACGGCTCTTGCGGTAAGTTCCTGCTGACTCTCAGACAACGCCAGCTGGTCGGCCAGGTAGGCTTCCTGGCGTGCGTGGCGGTCGAGCTCAGCCTCCAACCGGCGAATCTCGGCCTCGATTTGCGACTTGCGCGACTCGTACATCCGCGCATCGATTCGAAACAGCAGCTCGCCCTTGCGAATGACGTTGCCGACGGCAAGGTCCGGATGGACTTCGATAAGCCGACCCGTCACCTCGGGAATGATCTTCACCTGCCGCGCCGGCCGAACCGTGCCATAACCGACGATCGGCTCTTCGAAGCGCACCGGTTCGACGGCCGCGACCTGCACGCGCGGAAGCCGGAGATTGTCCGGTTCCATCGGAGGTTGCGGCCGGCTGATCACGAGCCAGCCCGCGACGCCGCCGGCCAATGCCAGGAGCACCACGGCCGACAGCAGCGAGAACAGGTTTCTCGATGTGCATCCCGAACTGTTCATTTGAAATCGGCCATCCGTCTCTTATGAGCCGCTGCCTTCACGGCCAGCCTCGAAACGCGGACCGGAAGCTGAAAGGCAAGTACGCA
>PWPN01000242.1 GCA_003557125.1 Phycisphaerae bacterium
AAGCATTTGTTGTGATCGGGGCCTTTTTCGTCGAGCACTTCATAGAGAGGCGTGCCGGCCATGATTTTCTGGGCGTGCTGCTGGAGCTGAGATTTGTAGTTGAACTGGTGTTCTGAGGCCGCCGCCTCGCGGATGTGCTCCGCAGCGGCGGCCAGAATAAACCGCCGAACGGTCTCGAGGCATCCGGAGTCCACATAGATCGCCCCGATGAGCGACTCGAGGGCCGCCGCTACAACAGAAGCCGGCAACGCGACGCGACCGGTCATGCCTTTTCCCAGCACGAGGTACCGATCGAGGCCCAACTCATGAGCGATCTTCGCGCACGTTCGACGCGAAACGACGGCGGACTTGATTTTGGTCAGTTCGCCTTCGAGGTAATCGGGAAACTGCCGGTAGAGTTCGTGGCAGACGATCAGCCCGAGCACGGCGTCGCCCAGGAACTCGAGGCGTTCGTTGCTGGTGACGCGTTCGTCGGTACTCGAAGCATGCGTCAGGGCGCAGCGCAGCAGGGCAGGCTCCGAAAACGTGTAACCGATCCGTTCCTGCAACTCACGCAGGATTGTTTTAGTTTTCACGGTATCCATCCGCCTTAGAGCAACACGTGGGACCTCGCAGGTCGCGCGGGAAACGCGACAAGCACACTCTGTTCGGCGGCGGCACCGATGCGACCGGCAGGTCCTGGCCGGTGGCGAAATGCGCTCGGTAAGGGGCGGACTTCGCGACAGGCCCTCTGGCGTCGGGTGCGTCCTTCGGCGATCGGAACCGCCATACAGGTCGATACGTCCTAATTATACCTGCGGGTCGGCGTCTGTGTGAGCTGAATTCGCCGGAATACGAAAAAAGACCGAAGGATGGCAATTATTGCAGCGGCAGGGGTCTGCCGATAAATTGGAATATCCTCCGAACCCTGTGGAGACGACGGATATGCGAAATCTGTGCGGGTCGAGCCGATTATCCTTCCTCAGCCTGGCCGTCCGGGTCGGTCTTGCCATCTTAGCGGCAGGAGCCCCCGCCGCCATGGCCGAGCAACCCGATTCAGCCTCGCGCTACATGCCCATCGACGAAATCGAACGGGGCATGACCGGGTTCGGCCGAACGGTCGTGGAAGGGACACGGATCGATACCTTCGAGTTCGAGGTTCTCTCGGTGATGCGAAACGCGATGGAAGCCTCGCAGGACGCGATCCTGATCCGGGCCTCCGGGCTGAATCTCGAACACAGCGGGATCGTGGCGGGCATGAGCGGCTCGCCCTGCTACATCGTGGACGACCAGGGTCGGGAACGTCTTATCGGGGCGGTCGCCTTCGGTTGGGCAATGAGCAAGGACCCGATCTGCGGGGTCCAGCCGATCGGCCAGATGATCGATATCGCCGAGACTCGCGACCCTGCCCGGCGTCCGCGCAGGAGCGAGCCGGCGAGCGAGGGGGGCTTCGAATCGTCGCCCCCGTCACTGGGTATTCCGATCGAGCGACTCGCGGGCGATTCGATCGATCAGCATGTACGGGATTCGCGATTCAGTTTTCTGGTCGACGGGACGCCATCCGAAGCGGCACGGCCTGTCTCGCCGACGATGCACAATGTCCAGACGCTTCAGCCGTTGCCGATCCCCGTAGCCGTCGCCGGCCTCGATGCGCGAACGCTCAATCTGCTCCAGCCGCATTTCGAGACGGCCGGCTTAATGCTCGTGCCCAGCGGCGGGGAAGTCCCGGATGATCAGAAGGCAGCGAGCGAAGAAGTGATCCTCGAACCCGGCAGCGTTTTGAGCATCCCGCTGATGAGCGGGGATCTCAACGTCGATGCGGTCGGCACCTGCACGGACGTCATCGGCGACAAGGTGCTGGGGTTCGGGCATGGCATCTTTTCGCGCGGGTTCGTCGAGCTCCCTCTGGCGACCGGAACGATCCATTCGGTGATTCCCTCGGTATTCCTGTCGTTCAAGGCAGGGGCCTCGCTGAGGACGGTGGGGACGATCTTCGGCGACGAGCAGACCGGTATCTTCGGCCTGCAGGGCGAGGCTCCTCCGCGCACGCCTCTGGAGGTGACCGTAAGGGACGTACGCGGGGAGCTTGACTACCGCTATGAGCTGACGCGGGACACCCGGATCACGCCGACGCTCGTACTCATGGGCGTCATGTCGAGCATCATGAATCGAAGCGATCTGCCTGAAGATCACACGGTCCGTTACAGCGTGAGGGTGGATTTCGGTGAGCTGGGCACGTTTCGAACGAGCAATTTCACGAGCCAGACCGGCATCAGCGGGCTGTTCGGTGATCTGTTCGTGCCGCTTTCGATGCTGATGCGGACGCCCTTCGGCCAGGCCCAGGTGACGCGGGCCGTCGTCGAAGTGGACGTCGAACCGCAGGCGGCCGCGGCGACGATGCACGAGGCCCGGCTTCGCCGCAATGTCTTCCGACCGGGCGAAACGGTCAGTGTCGATGTCCAGTGGCTCAACGAGCAGGCGTATCCGACCTACACTCGGGAAACCTACGCGATCGATCTGCCGCAAGACCTTCCGGACGGCACCTACGAACTGCTCATCGGCTCGGCCATGGCCCATCTGTCCTCGTTGCGGGAGCGACGGCCCTACGAATGGTACGCGACCAGTCTCGAGGACATTCTGACGATCATGAACAATGTCGGGACCGTTCAGGAGAATCGGGTCTATATGCACCTGAAGCTGCCCGACGTCGGCGTCTCGATCGGGCGGACTCCGATGCCCAATCTCCCGTCTTTCCGTCAGAAGATATTGGCCGACAGTGGTCGCGGAGATGTCCGACCGTTCCGCGATGCGATCGTCGTCGAACACGAGACCGATTTCGTCGTTCGCGGGCAACGGACCTTCGCGATCCAGGTGGAGCGTAAACTTGCGTATTGACGAGTCGGCCGATCAAGTAGCTACGGACTGGGACGTGTTTCCGTAAGACGACCCGATCCGTAAGTCCGCTTCGAAAAACAAAGGCCGACTGTTGTGCGGCCAAGGATGAATCCAATCGCCCGGCCGGTGAAAGGCTGGGACACCAGAACAGGAAAGTGCACATGTATCGATCGTTGTTGCTCGGCATTGTCCTGGCAGGCCTTCTCGGGCATGCCGGGCCCGCCCAGGCTGTCAGCCCGGCCACATGGACGCATGAACAGCCTCAGGATTTCCTGGCCGGTGAGCTCGACGACCTTGTCGTTTCGAGCAGAGGGTACGTGCAGTTGGGCCGAGACAAAAAGGTCCTCCACGTCCCGGGCGAGCGGGCCGACGCGATCAACGCCATTGCCCAGGCGATGGACGGCAGAATCTACGCTGCCAGCGGCCCGAGGGGCGTCATCTTCCGGATCGACGGTGATGACGTGACGGAATTCGCCGAGTTGCCGGGCGGCGGCACGATCTTTTCGCTGCTGTTTACGCGCGAGGGCGATCTGCTGGCCGGGACCGGCGGCGGGGCGCAAGCGGTCATCTACCGCATCGATGGAAACGGCCAGGCCCATGTGTTCTACAAACCCCAGAATGCCCGGTACGTCTGGGCCATGGTACGCGGGCCTGAGGGCGAGATTTACGCGGCCACCGGCGTGGAAGGCAAGCTGTTCGTCATCGATCCGGATGGGGCGACGGGCAAGGAGTTGGCTCAGGTCAAGCCGCGTAATCTGCTCTGTCTTGCCTACGGCCCGGGCGGCATGCTCTATGCCGGTACGGATGAAGACGGCCATATCTACCGGATCAACCCGGCCAACGGCAGCCTCTATGTCATGTATGACGCGCCCGAGCCGGAGATCAGCTCCATTGCGATCGATCGTGAGGGCAACATCTTTGCGGCCACAGCCGATGCGGCGCAAGCGCGTCCGGGACGGGCCGTGGGCGTCACACCGGGGGGGCGACCCGATTCGACGGGAATACCGGGCATCCCCGCGACGCAACCGCCTGACGCTTCGCAAAAGGGCATCCACGAGGCGGCCCCGATGAACGACGACGACAGCAACGGGAACGACGACGACAACAACGGAAACGACAACGCCGATGATGAGAACGAGATCATGCCTCCGCCTCCCCCCAGGCCTCAGATCCCGCCGGCAGTGGCCGCTCGCATGGGTTTGGCGGTGACGGCGACCCGCCCCGGGCAGGCTGGAAACGCCATCTATCGCATCGATGTGGATGGGTTCGTGACCGAGGTCTTCCGCGAGACCGTGATCATCCTCGACATGGTCGAGCACGAGGGGACGCTCTTCGCGGCCACAGGCAACGAGGGGCGGGTCTATGCGATTCGACCTGACCGTGAGGAAACCATCGTCCTGGCCAGGTTCGAGCCCAATCAGGTGGCGAGTCTCCTGCGGGTTGCAAATGGGGCGTTGGTATGCGGGACCGCCAACGAAGCCCAGATCGTGCGCCTCGCACCGGAATATGCGGGCAAGGGAACGCTGACCAGCAGGCCCTTGGATGCCGGTCAGATCGTCAAATGGGGGCGCATCCACTGGGGCGCCTCGATTCCCGAGGGTACCCGGCTGACCGTGGCGACACGGAGCGGAAACGTCGAGGACCCCGAAACGAACGTCTGGGATGAGTGGTCCGGCGAACGGGATGCGACCGTGCATCAGCAGATCGCGTCGCCGGGGGCGCGTTTCCTCCAGTATCGCGTGACCTTCGAGACGGACCGACCCGATCGGACGCCGTCGCTTCGGCGGATCGAAATGTCACGGATCGAAGAGAATCGCCCGCCTCGGATCAGCGAGCTGAGGGTTCTTTCGGCCCGCCAGGCGGCGCGCAACGCCAACATACCGCCCAGGATCAAGGGGATGCTCGGTGCGGCATTGGCTGCGCAGGGGGGGGCTGCCGCGGCGATGACGGGCCCGGAGCACACCTGGGTGATCGCCTGGGAAGCGACGGATCCGAACGACGACGAGCTTGAATTCGAAGTGTTTTATCGCGAGGTAGGTGCGCAGGTCTGGATCCGGATCGCCGAAGAGCTGAAAGAGCCCTTCCGTGCGTGGGATACGCGCACCGTGCCGGACGGCCGATACGAGGTACGCGTGATCGCCCGTGACAGGCCGAGCAATCCGCCGGACCGTGCGCTGGAGGATTCCCGGATCAGCGATACGGTTCTCGTGGACAACACGCCGCCGGACGTCACGATCGGCGCGGTGGCTGTGGAGCGATCCGGGCGGGTGACCATCAATGCAACGATGACCGACGCCCTGTCGAACATCGTCGAGGCCAGTTACTCGGTGAACAGCGACGAGGATTGGATCCCGCTCGTCCCGCTGGACGATATTTTCGATTCGCCGAACGAAGCGGTCTCCTTCACGATCGACGGCCTCGACCCCGGCCCGCACCGTGTGGCGCTCCGTGCCTCGGATGCGCAGGGCAACACGCGCTACGTCACGCTCAAGGTGAACGTGGAGCGGTAGTCCGAAGCGATGGGGGGCGATTCACGACCCCCAAGCCCACAAAGCCATGCACTGTCCAGGATAATGGCCCGAGCGGTCAGGTTCCCTGGCGCGATGCTGCGATGCGCCGCGCACGGCGAATCGTCTCGTCGCGTTCGGGTTTGGTCTGTCCATGCACATCGCGCAGGACGCTTTCATCGCTTTCAGTTAAAGGCCTGCCCCGACGGGCGGTCGTCGTGCGCGCCGTCTTGAGAAGCGCCTCCAGGCCGAACCCTTTGCTGAACGTCGCGTTGAGATACCAGCTGAAGGCCGGGATCGTCTTGGGCAGGGGGGAGCCTGTCGCCATCAGCAGTGCCATCGTCCCGACGAACGTTCCCGTGTTCAACAGCGTGCCGATACTCGTCTTCACGTGATCGCCGATGAAGCTGCCGACCTTCGGCGAGCCCGTGTCGATCGTGCGTTTTCCGATCTTGACGCTGACGCCGGTGTAGTCGTTTTTCAGGTCGCTGTTGGTGGTCAGTGCGCCGAGGTTGACCCATTCGCCTACGTAGGAATGCCCCAGGAAACCGTCGTGGTACTTGTTCGAGTAGCCGTGGAGGATACTTTCCTCGATCTCCCCGCCGACTCGGCACATGGGGCCGATGCTGCATCCTTCGCGCACCTTGGCACCGAGCAGGATGGAGTCGCGTCCGACATAGCAGGGCCCCTCGATCCGGGTGAACGGATGCACTTCGACGCCCTCTTCGAGAGTGACCGGGCCCTGGTGGGTATCGATGCAGACGAAGGGATGGACCCGGGCGCCAGGGCCCACGTAAAGCCGCTTGTCCGGGCCGAAGACAGCTGCCTGGGGGTGCATCTCCCCCTCGATGCCGGATCGATCCGCCGCCTCGAAGTCGGCTACGAGCATCTCGGGATTGGCCAGCATGAGGTCCCAGATGTATCCGAACCAGGTGCCCTCGAACTCCGCGCGGGGCGCCGAGCGGGCAGCCTCGGCCAAGGCTGTATAGTCGGCGATCTTCGTGACGTCCTCCCGCGTCCGCCAGACGGCGAGCCGGTCGTCTTTCCACTGCGCGTCGGGCTCGGTCGGGACGCTCCAGCCGATCCCGCAGACGCGTGCGTTCACAAAGAGCACCTCCTGGCCCTGGCAGCCGCTCAGGTCGTTCACAGCCACGCCCGGATGGGCCTCGCTCGTCACAGCCGTCAGCAGGCTGCGCAGGAGCACCGCATCGACCCCCGTCCCGGACGCCCGCGCGATTTTTTCGCCCAGGGTCGTGGCGCCGGTTTTCAGGTCGAAAATGCCTCGAACATAGGCCAATGGATAGAACTGCTCGAACTGGTCATCCTCGAAAATGACGAGCTTCATGGTGCGCTCCTTCCGCGAATTGCGAAGCCGGTTCCGACGTGAACGAACGCCACCACGTATAGCGACTGAGGCGGTCGTTGACAATGTTTTTTTTAAAAAAGAGGTGTCCAATTTCAAGGCCCGACTTGTTGAAGGCCCGCCGGCCCGGTACCATCACAGGCCAAGTCCGGGACGTCGGTTTTTGAGGATTCACAACGGCCGGGTCGAACGCTCACCCCCGGCTCATCGAGGAGTGCCATGGAAGTCATCATCAGCCGTACCTACGACGATCTCAGTAAATTGGCCGCCAGGATGATCGCCGAGCAGGTCAAGCACAAACCCAACTCCGTCCTGGGGCTGGCCACCGGCTCGACGCCGATCGGCACCTACGGCGAGCTCATCCGGATGCACAAGCACGAGGGGCTGGACTTTTCCAAGGTCGTCACCTTCAACCTCGACGAATACGTCGGCCTGCCTCCGACGCACCCGCAGAGCTATCGCTATTTCATGGATGAGTACCTGTTCAACCACGTGAATATCCCCAAGACCAATATCCATGTGCCCTACGGCCATGCCGAGTCGATCCTCGATTTCTGCCAATGGTACGAAGCGCAGATCGTCGGCTACGGCGGGATCGATATCCAGCTTCTCGGCATCGGGGGGGACGGGCACATCGCCTTCAACGAGCCGGGCTCTTCGCTGGGGTCGCGCACCCGTCTCAAAACGCTGACCCGCCAGACGATCGAGGACAACGCCCGTTTCTTCGACAAGCCCGAACAGGTGCCCTGCTTTGCCATCACGATGGGAGTCGGGACCATCCTCGAGGCTCGCAAAATCATCATGCTCGCCAACGGGCCTAAAAAAGCCGACATCGTCGCCGAGGCGATCGAGGGGCCGATCAGTGCGCAGGTGACCGCCAGTGCCCTCCAACTGCATCGGGACGTCGTGGTCCTCGTGGACGACGACGCCGGCGCGAAACTCAAGCGGGCCGATTATTACAAGTGGGTTTACGAGCAGAAGACCAAGCTGCTTCCGGGCCTGATCGGCCGGGGGACGTGACGTGACCGCGCTCACACCCTGACGCGCCGCCCGTAGACGAGCCATTCGACCAGGAGCACGCTCGCCATCGCCATCAGCACGTAGGGCCAGAGCGGTCGAGGCCTGACCTCCGCCACCGTCCCGACGCGCACCTCACCGGTCGCGACGCGCGGCTGTGCCAGGGGGGCGACGAAGCTTTCCCGCTGGTCGAGCAGATTGACAGCCACCTTCTGCGGATCGAGGCCTTCGGCGCCGATCCGATAGATGCCCACGCGCTCGGTCTGTGCGTAGCTGACCAGCCCTTCGCTGTGGACGACAGCTTCATCCCGACGCCCATCGGGCCGCCAGACGTGAACGTCGCGCTGGCGGGGCGGGACCGTGACCGTTATCGTGTCGCCGGGCGAAAGCGGCCTCTGATGGCCGTGGCCCGTCGTGCCGGTCAGGTAACGCAGTCTGTTGAGCATGAACACGACGAGCGACTCGTCGAAGACCCAGTTCGTGTTGAGCGTTTCGCGCGCCGCGTCGAAAAAACCGAACGCACAGATGAGATACTGATGGCGGGGTCGGCGAGCGATCGTCAGCACGGGCCCGTTGCTCGCTTCGATGATCGTGACGGCAGGGGGGCTCGCCTCGATGTCGAGCCACGCGAGTACGTCCATCGCGTCGAGCGCCACGTGACGCAGGACCGGATGCGTCTCGTCCCAGTCGAGAATGATGCCGTCGTTGACGACGCCTCGGGCCGACACGTCGTCGACGAGGGGCACCGCTCCGAAGAACATGTAATTGCCGGGAGCCAGCCGCTCGGTCGAATGGCCGTCGAGGATGATCACGTCGTACCGGCTGCGGCCTTCTTCGACGAGTCGCGCGTCCTCGGCCTGCTCGTATTCGGCCGGCGTCCACACGTCGAGCGTGCCGATCGGCATCGCCTCGACGAGGTCGCGCAAATACCTGTTCCCCGGCGTGACGAGCAGCACCTGCAGGGCACGCGGCGGGGGGACCACCGCGAACGCACGATTGTCGGCTGCCAGGGCGTCCTGACGATGGAGCCGCAGCTCGACTTCGACCTCGGCCGGCGCGACGAACTCGAACGCGACGGCCGCCTCGTTGTCCTCCTCGGCCATCCAGGGCGTTTCCATGGCCGCAAGCTGGTCCGCCTCGCCCAAAGGCGGCATCGACAACGGCCGAACGCCCTCCATCACGCCGTTCACCCAGAGCGAGATATCCGTTTCCACGGGCTTGCTGCTGAAATTGCGGACCCGACCCAGCACGGTCACGTGTTCCGGGCGTTCGTGATGACGCCGTGCATCGATCGCGACGATCCCCACGTTGTCATCCGTCGCGCCGATCGGGATCACCTGCAATCGCCCGCGACGGATGGCGACGTCGGACAGGTCGGCCAACCGACCGTCCGTAAACAGCAGAAAGTCGGCTAACGGCGCGTCAGCCGTAGCGCCTTCATCCTCCCCGAGCGGGACGACGTGTGCCTCGGCCAGCCTTACAGCTTCGGCCAGCGAACCGGCACTGTCCGTCGGTGTGATCGAGCGGATCGCCTCCCGCAGCGTCTCCTTGTTGCTCGTAAACGTCGCACGTACCGCCGCCCGGTCGGCCAGCGCGATCACCATCGCCCGGTCGTTGGCGGTCATCGAACCGACGATCTGCAAGGCATCCTCGCGGGCGATGGCCAGACGCGATCGGCCGTCCTGTTCGACCGAGGACATCGAGGCTGAACTGTCGATCAGCAGGACGATCGAATTGTCGATGTCCGAGGCGACGCGCGTCCCGGTCGGCTCGGCCAAGGCCAGCGCGGCCAGGGCGATGATCGCCAACTGGAGCCACAACAGCAGATTGTTGCGGAGCTTCTGGAACGGCGAATTGACGCGCAGATCCTCCACCGCCTGCCGCCAGAGCAGCGTCGAAGAGATCTCGATTTCCTGACGCTTGAGTTTCAGGAAATAGAGCAGCACGAGGGGCGGGGCCGCGGCCAGCGCCGCCAGGGCGGGAATGTGCCAGGGTGACAGGAAGGTCATCGCAGTAACCCCCTGCGCCGGAGGAACGTCAACACGAGCTCATCGAACGGTACGTCCGTGCCGGCGAAAAGATAGTTGGCGTCGCGACGGGTGCAGAATTCCTTCAGTCGGCTGCAATAGGCGTTGAGATTCCGCTTGTAGCGTGCCAGCAGGGCACGGTTGACGGTGATCTCGGCCAGGTCCCCGTCTTCGACGTCACGCAGCCGCAGGTCGCCGCCAATCTCCGGTCGGATCTCCTGCGGCGACAGCAACTGGATCGCGTAGAGGTCGTACCGACGGCCGATGAGGTAGCGCAGGCCTTCTTCGAAGCCGCCCTTGTCGAGAAAATCGCTCAACAGGACGACGACGCCCCGTTGCGGATGGCGCAGCGCGAACTGTCGGCAGGCGTCCTCCAGGGACCCCTCGCCGTCGCACGGCAGGTTCGCGAGATAATCGAGCACGCGCGCGGTGCGGTGTCGGCCGCGAACGCCTGCCAGCTCCGGCCCGAACCGATCGCCGAACGCGCAGAGCGTCACGCGGTTGTACTTGACCAGGCCGACGTAAGCGATGGCCGCCGCGACGCGACGCGCGTAGAGCGATTTGGACGGCTCCCCGAAGTCCATCGATCGGCTCATGTCCACCAGGACGCTGACGTGGAGGTCCTCCTCCTCGAAGAACAGCTTGATGAACAGTCTTTCGAGCCGCCCGTAGACGTTCCAGTCGAGGAAGCGCAGGTCATCGCCGACGACGTAGTTGCGGTAGTCGGCGAACTCGACGGACTGGCCCTTGCGTTTCGATCGCCGTTCGCCCTTCATCCGGCCCATGAAGACCTTGCGCGAGACGATATCGAGCCGTTCGAGCCGTCTGATGAAATCCGGGTCGAGCAGTTCCGTTGATTTAAGTGCAATGGCCATGGTCCCACCGTTCCCTGTCCGTGGTCCTGTCGCAGCCTGCATGTCCCGGGTAGCACGGGCGTCCCGCCCGTTCGTGCGTACAAGGTAGACAGGCAAGATGCCTGTACCACCCTGTCGCGGTCACCACGAACCGACCTCACGCCACCTTGTCGGCCACCGTCGGCGTATGCTGCAGCAGGTCCTCGATGATCGCGTCGGTCGTCAGGTTCTCCGCCTCGCCTTCGAAGTTCAGCAGAATCCGGTGCCGCAACACCGGCAGCGCAGCCTTGCGGACATCTTCGAACCCGACATTGAACCGCGCATCGAGCAGCGCATGCACCTTGGCGGCCAGCGTCAGGGCCTGCGCCCCGCGCGGGCTCGATCCCCACCGCACGTAACGGCGGGTCATCTCCGTGGCGAACGGGCCTTCCGGGTGCGTGGCCATCGTCATGCGAACGATGTAGTCCTTCACGTGCGGCGCGAGGATGACGCGATGGACGAGGCGCTGAGCACCGACGATCTCATCGCGGTTCATCACCGGCTCGATCTGCGGCTTGTACCCGGACGTCGTGCGGTCGATGATCGTGGCCAGCTCCTCGCGCGACGAATAGGATACCACCAGCTTGTAAAAGAACCGGTCGAGCTGCGCTTCGGGCAGCGGGTACGTCCCTTCCTGCTCGATCGGGTTCTGCGTGGCCATCACGAAGAACGGCTCCTCGAGCGGATAGCGCGTGCCCGAGACGGTGACGGCATGTTCCTGCATCGCTTCCAGCAGGGCCGACTGGGTCTTCGGCGTGGCGCGGTTGATCTCGTCGGCCAATACCATCTGCGCAAATAGAGGCCCATGCTGAAATCGGAACGCCCTCTGGCCGGTGGCCGGGTCGTCCATGACGATGTTCGTCCCGATGATGTCAGCCGGCATGAGGTCGGGCGTGAACTGCACCCGGTTGAAACGCAGGCTGAGCGCCTCGGACAGCGTGCGGATGAGGTACGTCTTGCCCAAGCCCGGCACGCCCTCGAGCAGCGCATGGCCGCCCACGAACAGGCACACGAGCACGCCGTCGACGATCTCGTCATGCCCGACGATGGCTTTGCCGATCTGCTCGCGCAGCGCGCGGTACTTGCCGCAGAACTGCCGGGTCGCCTTTTCGACTTTCGGATCCATCTCAGTCATCGCTCTGCTCCTATGTTCGGCCAGCGTCGCAGCTCTCGCTCGCGCTGATCGCCGTCATCGTCTTGCCTTCTCCCTGTCCCCACCGCACGCTTCACGCATCTTCCCGCCGTTCATCGAGCCTGCTCTTGGCGCGTTTCTTGGCCTTGAGCAGCCTCGAGGTCATTTCGTCATGCGGGCTGTCCGCCTTTTCGCGCGCGCGCGTCGCGGACCGTGCAGCCAGCTCCTCTTTCGAAGCGACCGCACCGCCCAACGTGTCCGCCAGCTCGCCGTCCGATACCGTCCCCGCATCTTCGCCCGCGTCGAATCGGCGCGACCGATCGCCCCGTCGTTTCAGCGCGGCGCGTGGGGCAGGCTCGGGCGTCTCCTTCTCAGCCTCGGATTCATATCGGTCTCGCACTTTGGCCTGGACGTCTTTAAGTTGCGTCAGCGCTCCCGCGCTCCGCTGCCCGACCTGCGCCAAGGCAGTCACGCTGTGCGTAAAGAACCGCACCGTCGGCAGTGCCCAGCGGTACCGGATGGACCACCCGACCGCCTCGGCCAGCACGATCGCACCGAGATAGCCCCACCACGCGGCCCCGACCGCCCGCATCGCCGCGACGGCGACGATCAGGACCGCCAACTCGACGTATATCGACATCGCCACGACCGACGCCAGCCGTCGGCAGGCCACGTCGAGTACGAACAACGGCAGAAGCAACCATGCGATCACTTCCCGCCACACGGACCTCCGCGCGACGACCGGCGGCAGGTTACGGCTGAACACTTCGTCGCCCTGCGGGTCCATCGATTCGAACCAGCGACCGCCCGTGCGCCCTGCCACCTGCCGCAGCAGGCCGAGGTCGGCCTCCATGTCGCGATACTCGGGCGAATAGGGCACGCTCAACCCCGTGCGGACCAGCCCGCCCGGCGCATCCGGTAACCGGTACTGCAACCCGACGAGGTAGTTGCCCTGGTCCTTGACGTCGAAGGTGCCCTCGTATCGGCCCGGGCCGGTCTGAAACAGCTCCAGCGGGACGCTTTCGAGGGAGGGGGTCAGCAGGCGACCCGTAAAGCGCAGGAAATTCAGGTAGCCTGCCTCCTTGTCGAGCGCTTCGACGAGGACGTGACCGGTCGAGCCCTCGATGCGCGTCATGACGTCGAAGTCGGCCGAGGCCTCCTGCCGTGCCGCCCAGCGCACCGTCTGCGCCCAGAATTTGCCGAACTGCTCCCACGACGCCCACGCGTGTCCCCACCGAGGCCACCAGCCGCTCGTGAAGGCGACGACCTTGCCCAGCTCGATGTTCCAATGGGCGAGCACCGGATTGTTCGTACCGTCCTCGGCTCGCCGTACGAGCGGGATGAGACTGTCCGGCTTGCGGTGCGTGACGACCAGGCCGCCCAATTGCGGCAGGGTTTCGCCCTGAAGGCCTGTCAGGAGCGGGGAGTAGCCGTCTTCCAGCTGGGGCGTGAACGTCTTGTTCGAGAGCAGGCGCTGGCGCAGCATGCCGCTTTCCCGGAAGATGACCTGGGGCAGAATCTCGGCGCTGCGGACCGGGTAGTATCGCCCGCCGGCCCCTTCGGCCAGCATGTTGAGCAGCTCATCGTTGACCCCGTCCCCGATCCCGATGGTCGTAAGCGTAATGCCGGCGTCGACCATCCTGGCAACAAGCGATGCGTAAGGCCCC
The DNA here is from genome assembly GCA_003557125.1 of Phycisphaerae bacterium. Classification (GTDB taxonomy): domain Bacteria; phylum Planctomycetota; class Phycisphaerae; order UBA1845; family PWPN01; genus PWPN01. The sequence continues at coordinate 13,481 of PWPN01000242.1, forward strand.
TGAGCGCTTTGGCCGTCCGTGAGCAGGATGACGTGTTTGATGGCCGGGCCGTCGCCCAAGGGCGCCAGTGCGTTATAAGCATATTCCAAGGCCGGGTAGATCTGCGTCCCGCCGCCCGGTGAGATCGCTCGGATCCCCCGCGCCACCCGTTGCGGGTTCCTGTTGCGCTCGAGCGGAACGACCCATTGGGGAGCACCGTCGAACGCCACCACGCCGATCTGGTCTTGCGGCAGGAGCGTCTGCAACGCCAGGATGCTCGACTCGTTGGCGATCACCTGCTGCGTGCGGTGCGTCCCGGCGACGCGAGCGGACATCGAGCCCGAGCGGTCGAGCACGAGCACCAGCGCCGCCGATGGCATGTATTGCCTGTCCGGCGTGGAGAACGCCACGGGGCTGATCTCTTCGATCGGCGTGCCCGTCCATCCACCCGCCCCGAAGCTTTCGTCTCCGCCGGTGAGAATGAGCCCGCCGCCGAAATCGCGCACGTAGCTGGACAAGGCCTGATGCTGGCTGCCTGTGAACAGGTTCGCGGGCACGTTCGAGAGGATGACCGCGTTGTACTCCTGCAACGTCAGCAGGTCGATCGTCAGCTGATCGACGCCGCGCATCTGCACGTCGATATTTTCGCGGCGGAGTGCGTCGTAGAGCACCTGGTCGTCCCGCGCGCCCGGCTGCGTGAGTAGAAGCACGGATCCCTGCTCGCCCACGAACGTGAAGGCTGTCGCTCTGTTGTTGGCTGCGATCCGGTCGTCTGCGGGCGACAACGGCGTGATGTGCGCCTCGAACCGATGCGCGCCGGCCGAGGGCAGCTCGACCGGGACCGTGAAGCGGTTCGGCCGCATGAGCCCCTCGAGCTCGACGATCGGGTCATCGAGCACGATCGGCCGATCGTTGTGATAGAGCGAAAGCCGGGCACGGGCCGGCCGACGACTCCGGGCGATCACTCGCAGATTGAGGCGCGTGTCGCGCGTCGCGTGCGTGGGCACCACGATCCGGTCGAGAAAAATCTCGGCCTCGTGCGCATAGTCGAGCGGCACGACGTCGATGGAAACGCCGCTGGCAGCGGCCGCGTCCGCCTCGCGCAGGAGGTTGCCGGCGTTCTCGTTACCGTCGCTCATCAGGACGATTCGGCGGGCATAGCCGTCCGGGAACGAGGCCAACGCCATCCTCAGGCCGGCTGCGATGTCCGTACGATCCGGCGCGACGGGCCTTCCGAAAGAGACGATATCCGCGCCGCCGCGGGTGGTGATCAATTCGACGTCGGCTTGCCCGTCGAAGCCGATGATCCCGAACCGGTCGTTGGGCCCGGCCTGTCGCGCGACCTGGCGGACGTAGTCCTGCGATTTTTCGCGAAGTTCGTCGGGGATGGATCGCGAGCGGTCGATGACGAACATGACGGCCACGTCGTCGGTCCGCTTGACGACCTCGATCCGCGCCAGCGCCGCTGCAAGTACCGCGATGACCGCGCAGCGCAGCACCGTCGCCGCGATCCGCCGCGAGCGCTCGAGCCCGGTCAGCCAGCGCATCGAGCCGAACGCGACCGCCGGAATCGCAAGCCACAGCCAGAGCCATACGGGCTCTTCAAACGACAAAGGCCAACCCGTCAAATTCCATCTCCGCCGTCAGTTTCGGGACAAGGGTTCCTCATAACGGTCTCAAAACGGTTGTCCGCTGGGTTACGCGATCCTCCGTTTCAGGAAAGCCCCAGGCAGGCTGCCAGGGGCTTTTGAAGTAACCGGAGCAGTCTCCCGTTCACGGTTCCTGCCCATCGGGCGGCGCGCTCCGTTCGCCCGCCTGCTCGGGCAACGATTCCCGGAATCGCGTGAAATAATTGCGGACAGGCCCGTGATAGACGCGCGGGATCCGCTCGCGTGCGATCGCGTCGGTCACATCGCGCTCGGCCGACAGGGCGGTCTCGACGAACTCGTCGGTCACCTCGCCCCTGTACTGTTGGCCGTTGATGAACCGTTGCATGATGAAACCTTGGCGGTTGATCGGCACAGGCGCACGGTGCTGGGCGGTTTGAAAGGCCTCCTTCTGCTCGAACGACTCGCCGGAACGTCGAGGTCCCGCTCCCAGCCCGATCCCCCAGCCGACCCCCGAGCCCGTGCCGCCGCACGATCCGCACGATGCACCCTGGCACATGCCCGTCCCTTCGCACGCGGTACACGACGTGCCCAGCTTGGCGCGGATCGCCTCGAGGTCGGCCAACGCGCCGTTGAGACTGCTCAACTGCCCTTCGAGCTCTTGCATCTGCATAAGCAGCGCCTCGGCGTCCGCCAGCCCTCCCGCACTCAGTGTCCCGAGCCCCTGGGCAAGACCCCATGCGCCCGCGCATGCGCCCAGCCGACAGTTGATCTGCTGGACAAGCTGACGGGCCTGCTCTTCGGACAGACCGGCCTCGGTCAACTGCTTTTCGAGCGATTCGAGGTCGCCCCGTTCGATCGACTCCAGGGCCTTTTGGCAGGCTTCTTCCGACAGTCCGGCCGCTTTGAGCCGTTCGGCGATCTTCTGATCATTCTCAGCCATCTCGGCCAGTTTCTCGGAAAGCTCCTTGAGTTGTGCTTTCAACTCCTCGAGGCGTTGCTGCTCCTGTTCGCTTTGCGGAGCGCCGTCCAACTGCTTGCGCATTTCTTCCAGCGCGTCGCGGGCCGAGGCCAGGTCGCCCCGCGCCAATGCCCCGGCCAATCGCCCGGCCTCCGTCGGCTGTGTCGCCTGGCCGGCCAATTGCCGCATCAACCGCTTGAATTCCTCCACCCGGGCCATCGCATCCACGTCTCGTCGCTTCTGAAGCTGTTCCGACAGCCGATCCACCTGCATCATCGCGGTCCGGCGCACTTCCGACGGCGAATCGAATCGTGCGTTCTCCAATGGGTCCGCTTTGGCCAGTTCCGGGGTGATATCCGGCAGTGCCCGGGCGATATCCTGGTAGGCAGCGTCGAGCATCGGCCGAACCTCTGCTTCGGCGCGCTGGACTGCCTCCGTGCGTTCCTGCTGGACCTGGCGACCTTGCACTTGCCTGTTCAGGTCGATCTCCGGAAACAGTCC
>PWPN01000244.1 GCA_003557125.1 Phycisphaerae bacterium
CCATGCCCGTAAGACCGACCGGGACGTGGTCATCCTCGACACGGCCGGCCGACTGGCGATCGACGAAGAGCTCATGGACGAGATCGCCCGCATCGAGAAGGCGACCTCCCCGACGCAGGTCTACCTCATCATCGACGCGATGACCGGCCAGGACGCCGTCAACACGGCCCGACTGTTCAACGAACGGCTCGAGCTGGATGGGCTTATCCTCACCAAGTTCGACTCGGACACCCGCGGCGGCGCCACCCTGTCCGCCAAGACGATTACCGGTAAGCCCATCAAGTTCATCGGCATCGGCGAAAAGCTCGACAACCTCGAAGAGTTCCACGCCGACCGGATCGCCGGTCGCATCCTCGGTATGGGCGACGTGGTCTCGCTCGTCGAGAAAGCCCAGCAGCAGTTCGACGCCGAAGAGGCTGCCAAACTCGAAAAGAAGATGTCCCGAGGCCTGGACCTGACCGACTTCCTCGACCAGATGAAGAAGGTCAAGAAGATGGGCTCGATGCGGCAACTGCTCAAGATGATCCCCGGCATGTCCGGCCAACTCGACGGCATGGACATCGACGACGGCGAGATGGTCCGGTTCGAGGCGATCATCCATTCGATGACGCCCCAGGAAAGGCAACGGCCGGACATGATCGAAGCGTCGCGCCGGAGGCGGATCGCACGCGGCAGCGGCACCGACCCCAAGGAGGTCTCCGCGCTCATCAAGAACTTCATGCAGGTCCGCCAGATGATGAAGTCGATGAGCGGCATGTCCGCAACGAACCGCATGAAGTCCGCTTCGCAATTCGCACAGATGGCCGCCGGCGGCGGTGCGCCGCGATTCAAAAAAGGCAGCACCACCAAGAAACGCCAGGAATCACGCAGCGACAAACGGAAACGACGCAAAAAACATCGCCGTTGAAATTCCGCCACCGACAGTCATTGGCATTCAGATGGAGAAGGCGGGCAGAGCCCGCCCTACCGGTTTCAGGGTGGCACGGGCGTCTCGCCCGTAGAGTGACTTTGGTTGGCACTCGTCGCATAGGGTAAGACGGCCGCCACGGGGAGCGGCCGCCACATCACAGGGTGCCACTGTTGTTGGCTGCCACTGTTGTTGGGTGCCACTGTTGTTGGGTGCCACTGGCGGCTTGACCGCCAGTGTTTGTCCGCGGGTGCCGGTTATGTGACCGAACAGAGAAGGCGGGCAAAGCCCGCCCTACCGGTTTCAGGGTGGTACGGGCGTCTCGCCCGTAGAGTGACATAAGAGTGGCACGCGTTGCACAGGGTAAGACGTCCGCCCCGACGAAGTCGCGGCGTAGCCGAAGGCGAAGACGGAGGGGGCGGCCGCTGGGTCACAGGGTGCCACTGGCCCTGCCGGCCTAACGCGAAGCTCCCGATCGCGGAAAGGCAGCCAATTCGGACTCGCCCTGCCGCCACGGGCAGTTGGTTTCCAGACGCACGCGCATCATCAGAAGCGCCGCTTCGAGCTGGGGATCGATCTCGGGATACTCGTTCGGATCGTCCCGCATGGGCACGTCATCGCCGTCGACATCGCCCTCTTCAGGTGAATCCGTATCGTCCTGGCCGTTTTCGTCCTGCGTACCGGGCCGCGTCCTCAACACATTCTCGAGCTCCTCTTCGCTGAGGTCGTCCTGATCGACACCGCGGAGGATGTCGCGCCGGACCCGCATGCTCAGGACGCGTTCGTACTCCTTCGGCACGAGTTTCACCTTGATGTCGGGATCGACGCCCCACGTCTCGGAATGCTGGTCGCGATGGAGGGATCGGCCGTTGGGCAGGTAGTAGCGTGCGGTCGTCAGTTTGAGAAAGGCCGACCGGCTCGGCGTCACGTCGAGCACCTGCTGGACGGAGCCCTTGCCGAACGTCCGTTCGCCGACGACCAGGGCCCGCCCGTGGTCCTGAAGGGCCCCGCTGACGATCTCCGAGGCGCTCGCGCTGAATCCGTCGATGAGGATCACCAACGGCAGCGAGGGGAACGTATCGTCCGCGACCGGAGCCGTGTAGATCTCGAAGTCCTCGCCGTCGCGGTCGCGCGTCGAAACGACGGGCTTATCGCCCGTCAGGAAGAGGCTGGCCACGTCGACCGCCGCCTTGAGCAGGCCTCCGGGATTGCCGCGGAGATCGAGGAGGAGCCCGCGTACTCGCTGTTCATCCTTGAGCTGTTTCAGCGTAGCGGCCAGCTCGGTCGGCGTCTCTTCGGAAAAGTTGGTGACCCGGATGTAGGCGATCTGCGAATCGGGATCGATCATGTAGTCCCAGCGACCGTTCGCGGCGCGCTGGTAGCCCTTGATCGTGTGGATGGTGATCTCGGCCCGCTTGAGCGTGACGTCGAACTCCTGCGGCAGGCCCGGGCGCTTCACGGTAAGCGTCACTTCGGTGCCGGCCGGTCCGGTGATCATCCGCACCGCCGAGGTGATGGTCAGTGGCGCCGCGGGGCTGCCGTCGATCTGCGTGATCATGTCACCGGGGCGGATACCGGCGTTGTACGCGGGCGTATCTTCGAGCGGGGAGATCACGAGGATCGGTTCGCCGCGGGGTTTGCGGATCGAGATGCCCACGCCCGTGAACCGCCCCTGCGTATGCTTGTTGAATTCCTCCGTCTCGGCCGGCCAGAGCATGTCGCTGAACTGGTCGAGCGGCCGCAGCGCGCCCTGGACGAACTCCCGGATAAGCACTTCCTGCTCGAACAGATCGAGTTCCTTGTTGATCCGCAGCACCTGATCGAACGCCAGGATCATGTCGGCCATGTCGTTGTCCTGACGCTCCCGCGTGCGGAGCTTGAGCGAGCGGATCCTCGCTTTGAATTCGTCCACGTCACCCGTGTTGCCCAGAGACGTAAAGACCTCGACGAGGGAAGGCTCTTGGGCAAGGTAGAGCATCCGTTGAAGCGCGGACAAGATGCATTCCTTGGCCGAATACGCGCCGAGGTAGTGCGTTTCGACGCGCTTGAACGCCTGGATGGCCATCAGGGGCGTAATGTTACTGACCGCCGTCTCCCAATCCGCGCCATCGGTGTAGGAGAGCTTGAGCGTCAGGTGATCCTGAACGCGTTCGGAGGCCTGGCGATACTCCGCCTCATTGGGGAACATCCGCTCGATGTGGGCATAGATCCGACCCGCTCTGACCCATTCGTGCTCCTGTTCGTACGCGCGGGCGGCCTCGAGGGCATGTTTGACAGCCTTCTGCACCCAGGGCTCGGATCGGAAAGCATCCCCATCCGCGCTCGTCTCGAAGGCCAGTGTGCAGGTGAGGATGGCGCGCAGCCACTTGCCTTGATCGATGTCCTCCTGGACCCACTCGGCGTATTTTTCGTAATCTTCCTGGCGGCGTTGCGCGCGCTCAGCCTCGAATGCCCGGTAATCTTCGAGCCAGGAATGAACGCGCTCGGCATGGGGGTCGTCCAGGCCCGCAGCCAAAGCCTGATCGATGAGCTTGGCCCCCTGGTCGAACTGACCGCCCGTCACCAGCTTCAGACCGCTGACCCACTGCTGGCGCTGCGGGTCGGCACCACCCCCCTGCTCCGTGGCGGCTGCATTGCCCGCGAAGATCAGAGCCAGCGACAACCCCATCACACATATCAGGCTGAACCGAAACTGCACCGATCGTCGTAGCGACATGACGTCTCCCGTTAGATTGGGTAGTTGGAGCGGGGCCTCTGCGTTTCCCCTCACGTTACCCCTCACCTTATTCAGATACACATTCGTACGCTCTTCGGCGCAGTAAGATCGGTGTGCAGTGCGTACTCGAGCTCGTTATCCCCGTACCTGCGAATAAATAATAAATATAGCGTACCCGGCGGCGAACCGATTGCCAAACCGCCATCCGAAACGATCTACCGCCTTCTTACGTTCCCTACGGGGGGTCCTGATGTTCTTTTCGACCAAATCGCCCGGCGTTTTCATCCGTCTTCAGGTTCGTGCCGGGACGATTCTGCGCCGCGCTCTTCTGAAGGCATCATAGGAGCCGGATCGGTACGAGACGTTGTGCCCGGACCATCTGCCGCAAAAACCCAAGCCCGGGACCGCACTCTTCATGCGGTGCGCTTCGGCAGCCACAGTAGCGGGAGTTCCGGCAATTCCACGCAAGACGACACATTGCCGTAAAGCCCTATATGACATAATGTTATGTATGGTTTCAGACGCAATGGGTCACGCCATTCAAATCCCATTCGGCACAATATCAACGATGTAAACGGGTACGATATACCTCATGTAGTGGTTCTGAACGGATGATTCATTTCTTGCATCGGAAAGGCCGTTTTGCTACGATAAGAGCGAGGGAAGGAAGGTTCAGCGATAAAAAAGCCCAGCGATTGCTGCATTACGAGGCTCGCTGATGGACAGCGACAATCAGCACGGCATCATTGAGTGAGTGCGCGTTTTGAAGCGTGACGGACGACCCCGATGGGGGGGGGGAG
>PWPN01000358.1 GCA_003557125.1 Phycisphaerae bacterium
CCCGTCGTCCGGTGACGAGAAATGCTGTCGTCCTGAGCTCGATTCACGAAGGGTGCATGGGCAATGTACACGGCAAAAACGCGGCGTCAACGGAGGAAATCGCACGGAATCAACGCAGGCGCCGTAACATTACACTTCGCCGAATGTTGCCGTCGCAAAAAAATCTCATTGACAGCGCGCGCGATGTTTTCGACGGGCGGATCGGTGCGCCTCTTGTGAATGGTGGTGACGAATAAAAGTGGCTACAGTGGATCGCGACTCCGGCCCAGAGCTGGGGAGGGCATGCGACGAATTCAGCCAGCTCAATTCACATTCGCGCAGTTCGGGTCAGCGGGATTGCCCTCACCGCTCCAACATCGCTGGAAAATGCCGAAGTCCGTCTGGTCCACGTCGCCGTCGCGATCGAAGTCCGCAGCGATGAAGCCGTCTTCGTCCGGCTCAAGCGTACAGCCAGGCGGCAGGTCGTTCGGATCGTACGGCACAGCCGGCCCTGTAAAGCAAGCCTCGAAGATCGCGAAGTCGGCCTCGTCGACAAATCCATCTCCATTGAAGTCGGCTGGAATGTCGGGTACGGGGAGCGTGACGGTGAGGGCATCCGGAAGGATGGCGTCGTCGCAGTCGGCTTTGGTGACGACAATGTTCCAGTTGCCGGTGGCTGCACCGTCCAAATCGAAATCACAAGTCATCTGATCGCCCGAGACCACATTGACGTTCGAGGCGACGATGTCGGGTTCGCCGGCGCGGGTGAGTATAGCACCCATCGAATCGGTACTGAAGTTCGAGCCGGTAATGACAGCACCGACAAGCACCCCATCGTTTTCAGCTGCGGGCGGGTCGATGGCGGTGACGGCGGGCGGGAAGGGGCACGGGTGGGCGACAAGTTGCCCCATCTGAGCCGTGACGGAATATCGGTTCCATCGACCGGTGGCTTGGGTTCCAATGTCGCGAACGTTGAGTGCCCAGGTGCCGACGGGGATTTCGCCCCAAAACGCGTTGGTGGTGAAGGTCCAGACGATGTTGGAGCCGCTGTCATCGGCACGGGCGGCCATGAGCCGGCTTGTGTAGCCACTGGGAGAGGTGAGGTAGGCAACGACCTCGCCACGGTGACCGTGGGAGATATTGAGGTAGACACGAACCGCTTCGAGCGGGGTCGTCGAATTGAAAGTGAACGTCCGCGTCAGGCCGTCCGGGTCATTGCCGGGAAGGTTCCGGTTCACCATGACCATGCCGGTAGTTTCGGTGGCAAGAGGTGTCACGCCGGTGTAGAGGAGAGCGTGCTCGGTGAGCGCATCCGCATGAATGAGGCCGAAACCGTAGTTCTGGTTGAAGGTGAAGCCGGCTGCGTTCGTTCGCCATCCGCCGTCGCTGGATACAGTGGAGTCGGAAGGGTCGACGATGGTCGAGGTCAGGGTGAGCAGGTGCTTGGCAAAACGAACGTCGAGCGCGGGTTGCACTTCCTTCACAAGCGCCATCACCCCCGCAGCGAGAGGGGAAGAAGCGGAGGTCCCACCGAAACGACTGGTGTAGTCGAGGTCGGGGAATGAATCCGCCGAACCGTTGTAGCCGAGCGACCCTGTTCGGTCCGTCGTCGTGATGCGGAAGAGGCTTGAGGAGCTGGAGGAAGGGGTGGTGACAAATACGCACGCGCCGAAACAACTGTAGGAAGCGAACCTGCCGTTGCTCCCCATGGCCGCGACGCAGATCGCCTCGGGCCTGTTAGTGAGGTCTTTTTTGTTGGCGTCTTCTGAAGTGGCTCCGCGCTCGTTTCCCGCAGCGATGCAGTGGATCGTGCCCGCGGCAGCGGAGCTGACCAGCGCGTCCACTTCGGCGTTTGTGGAAATGTAGGTATAGGGCAGGGTATAGCTGTGGTTTTTAACCTTGATGTACGTGTTCGAGCCGCTGCTGTGGTAAAGGGTGGCGTCGACGAACATCTGTGTCGTCTGGTTGGGGAAGTCGATGCGCAGCCCGGCCAGGCCCGCGTAGGGCGCCGCCCCGGTCACGCCGATGGTGTTGCCGCCCCGTGCGGCTGCGACGCCGGCCACCGCGATGCCGTGTATGTCGGAGGAGTAGACGGGATCGGGATTGGGGTCGTTTTGGCCGAAGTCCCAACTGTCAGCCGCCACGTAGTTGGGCTGAAGATCCGGGTGCGTGGTTTCCAGGCAGTCATCGATGATCCCGATCGTCACGCCTTGGCCTGTGATGTTTCGCTCCCAGGCGCCCAGCACGCGAGCGTCGAGGCCTGCGACGTGCTCGTTGATGAGATGCCACTGGCCGGGCCAGCCGGGTTCCGGCGTGTCCTTGTGGAAGTAGGGGTCGTCGGGTACGAAATCCGTCCGAATATAAGCAGTTCGTTGGTTCGGATAGACGGCAATAACAGCATGGTCCTGGCGAAGAACAGGGATATGCGCGAGAGCCTCAGCGACGGTAGACGCAGCCAGGACGAAAGCGTTCGGGTCACTCCGCAGCGCATGGACGACCCGCAGACCGCGGTCTTGTGCGAACACACCGACATCCGTGCCCGGCCGAAAGAAGACGATCAACTCGTTCGTGTCGGAAGGAGTTCGATCGACCAAAGGTGCGCCGTTGTCAGGAGGATCGACACCCCAAGAGGGCAGGGCCAAAGTCCAGAAGACACCCATCGTCGCAAAGAACGCCACGACATGCCGGCCCGTAGACCGTCTCATAACAAAACTCCCTGAACGAACCGCCATATGTGGTGAGGATGGTCCGAACCGGTCTTGTTGAGCGACTTGATGCTATCCCCTCCCGTCAGCACGCTATGCCCCTTCGCCTTTTTTACAGCCTAGCAACATCCAGGCGCCAATGTCAACGGAAAAGTGAGTGTTTCGTCATTGGCGCAGGTGACTTCGGTGTTTTGCGAAGCAATTTACCGTACCAGAGGCCTAAGCCTGGTATCGGCACAAAAGCGGGTTATTCGATGCAAAAAGGCACTCTCTTGGGCGCCCGATGCGACGTTCCGCATCTGCCAGTGAATCCATCAATCGGGTAGCGACCTCAATGGGCTGACCATTGTTTGTGGACCACGATCGCAAATCCGTTTTGGGGACAGGAACAGAATCGCATCCTGTCGCATCCTGTCGGCAATCTTTCTTTGATCACTCGATAGGAGCAGGATTTCTCGGTTCTAAAGACATACTGTGAATAGGCATAAGTTTTCGTATTATCAGGAATTAGAAAAAGGGCTTGCGTCCGGACACCGGGCAAAGGCAAATTTTCTGAAGAAAATGATTGACTTTTCAGAGAAGCACTTGATAGCCTGACTAAGTAGGAACGCAGATTGAATAAACCTTTCCATCGGAGACTGGATTCGATTGCCCTCTTGTCAGCATCTCCTAACTCTTAGTGGCACAAGGGCTTACGTATCCTGACGCACTCGATTGGACTGGGTAAGTCATTCCTCGTTCCTACTTAGCATGCTAATAAGGCTCGGCAGCGGAGCCGGGCCTGGTTACGTCGCGATTCGCGAGTAAAGGAGGTAAGTCTGATGCAAGCGCTAATTGTGCTCCACGAGTTGGTCTGCGGGCTTCTCCCCGGCTCGGCAGTCGAGGCGTTGCTGAGGCTCCACGAGTTGCTCGGGTTGGGATGAAGAAGGGGACTGCCGAACCTTCTTCAACTGCGCTGGCTTTTGACTTCCTCGTCTGCGAAGCGAGGTGGGTCTATCGTAAAGCTGGCGCTAGACAATCAGGGCTTCGACATGCCCAACCGGAACTGGCTTTCGAGCCGGTTCCGGTTTTTTGTAACTATTCACGGTTTTAAGGGAATCAGCGACAGTGCGAGCTGCCGTTCAAGAGGACCGGGATGACATGGCAGAAATGATCGGGCCGAGCACCGCCCGGACAAACGGCATAGGTAACCATAGGACGGACACATCAAGCCGCCCTTGGGAGCCTGGCCATGGCCTCGACGCGCGAACCGGAAACCCTGACGGCCGACGAACGCCGAAGCGAGGTGGCTGCCATCCTCGCACTCAACGAGACAAAATCAGCCAATTCCTCAACAAGCTATGCCCTCCCACATCCGCCGCTGCTTGCGCCAGTCCGGTTCGGCCACGATGCACCGAACCATGCGCTCGCAAATCGGATCGCGACCATGCTCCGTGCGCGGCAGGAAGAGCAGCTCCTCCTGGATGTCGGGCGCCAGATGAAGCAGGTTCATGATCTGGGTGACACGGGCCCGCGTGACGTACCCGAGCTCGGCGAGTTCGGCCTGTCGGCGACTGGCAAGGGCGCCGAGCCGATGCCGCCCGAGCTCCAGCAGGCACTCATCGCCCAAGGCATGGAGGACGCTGCCCTCCGCGCCCGAATCGTCGAGCGGCTGACGAGACCGGCAGGATCTGCGGACAATGCATCCGCTTCTCCTGATGGCGCACCAGCCGCGGTTCAAACCGCTGAGATCCCGTC
>PWPN01000286.1 GCA_003557125.1 Phycisphaerae bacterium
CCATCGCCTGGACGCTCCGCACCGGCCCGAGCAACCACAGGGCCAGGTCGATCGCGTGAATCCCCATGTCCCAAAGTGCCCCGCCCCCGGCCAACTGCGGGTCGTAGAACCAGCGCGACTGCGCCCAGCCCGGATAAGGCCCGCGATGGGCCCAGCGAATCCGCAACATGTACGGATCGCCGATCGCCCCGTCCTCGATCAGTTTCCGAACGCGGATGTGGGCCGGCGTAAAGCGCTGCGTGAACCCGACGATGAGTTGCCCTTTGTTTGCAGCGGCTGCCTTTTCGATGCGTCGGCAATCCTTCATTTCGAGCACCGGCGGCTTTTCGAGCAGGACGTGGGCACCGTGTGCCAGGCTCGCCAGCGTATGCTCGGCGTGAAACCGGTTCGGCGAGGCCACCGAGATCAGATCGAGCTGCTCGGACGCAAGCATTTTCTGGTAATCGGAGTAAACCCGGATGCCCGGGCACATGCGTTGGACCGCCTCGCGCTGCTTTTTGCCCGGGTCGCAGGCGGCTGCGAACTCGATCCCGGCCGTCTTTCGATAACCCGGAATGTGGAACACCTGAATGACCGACCCGCATCCGATGAAACCGACTTTGAACTTTTTGGCCATGAAATCCCTCACTCGCACTAATTTTCGCAATTCCAAACCTTCTCCGCAGGCTGACACAGCGTCTCGCCCGTCAGCCTCGCCCGTCAACTTTGTCATACTGTACAGGGCAAAGGCCTTCGCACCCACCCCGGCGGCCCTTCTCCGCTCGACCGCCCGAGGCAAGACCGCTACACTGTCGCCGTTACTGTCTCCGTTGCCCAACAGGGCCCACCCCTGCCGGAATAGGGGCTCTGGAGGCGACGCTGACAGCCGAGCAGGCCTTGCATTGTACAGGAGCGAGTCTTTATGAATACCGAACCGCCCAGCGCAGGCCCCGAGCAACCCGCGCCCTCGTCGGCCGGCGACCGGATCACCTTCGACGACTTCGCCAAGGTCCAGATGCGGGTCGGCAAGATCCTCGAGGCTGCCGACCATCCGAACGCCGATAAACTCGTCGTCCTGAAGGTCGATCTGGGCACTGAGCAGCGGCAGCTCTGTGCCGGGCTCCGCGGCCACTATGAGGCGTCCGAGCTCGTGGGGCGACGCATCGTGGTCGTCACGAACCTGGCCCCGCGTAAGATGCGGGGGGTGGAAAGCGACGGGATGCTCCTGGCAGCGAGCCCTCCCGACCACAGCCGGGTGATCCTGCTGACCCCGGAAACCGACATCGAACCGGGTGCCGTCGTCAGTTGATATCCGCGACTTGACCGGCAGGGCCAGAATCTTACAATAAGGGGCTCTGTGTGGGCCGGTAGGCGGCCCGCACGCGGCGAGCCTCGCGACCGGGGTGGCCGACGACATGCGGCCCGGAAGGGTCGACCCGAACGATCAGCAGTGAGCGAAACGACGATGCGCACCGCAGTGATGAAATCGTATCTGGCCAAACCCGGCACAGTCGACGGGAAATGGTACCTTGTGGACGCCGACGAAAAGGTTCTCGGGCGGCTGGCGACCAAGTTAGCCACCATCCTGATGGGCAAGCACAAGCCGACCTATACGCCGCACGTGCTGACCGGGGACTTCGTGGTCGTCATCAACGCCGAAAAGGTCAAACTCACCGGCCGAAAGATGGAGCACAAAGAGTACGACCGCTACACCTATTACACGAGCGGGCGGAAGGTCGAGTCGATCGCCCAGGTGATGGCCCGGCACCCCGACCGCATCATCCGATTGGCCGTCCAGCGCATGCTGCCCAAGAATAAACTCGGGCGCCAGATGCTTACACGGCTGAAAATCTATGCCGGCCCGGAGCATCCGCACCAGGCCCAGCAGCCCGGCTCAGTGGACCTCGACAAAATTTAACGAGGCCCTCGGCGATACGGAACAAGATGCATTGAACGAGATGTCGGCGGGCGTGGACAGCCGCCCGGAACAGTAAGAAACGACGGCAGATATTCGAAGCGTGAACGAACCTCGCCAGTCAGCCCTTAGGGTAGTGAGGATAATCGCAGTGGCAGAGAACCAGGCAACCTCCAGTGAACCGCAAGCATCGGCGACGATCCCCGAGCCGGACCCCAAAAAGCACTACTTCTGGGGCACCGGCCGACGGAAGACCTCCGTGGCCCGCGTCCGCATCCGACCGGGCAACGGCAAGTTCGAGATCAACAAGCGGGCGATCGAAAGCTACTTTACCACCGATCAGCAACGCAATGACGTCGTCGCGCCGCTTCAGGCCACCGAGACCCTCGGCAAAGTCGACGTCTTCGTCAACGTCCGCGGCGGCGGGCCGACCGGGCAGGCCGGAGCCATCATGCTCGGCGTCGCACGTGCGCTGAAGACAGCCAACACCCAGTACGAAGACGCCCTGCGGAACGGCGGTTACCTGACGCGGGACAGCCGGATGGTCGAACGCAAGAAATACGGACGTGCGGGCGCCCGGCGAAGCTTCCAGTTCTCCAAGCGTTAAGCTGCCCACCGCACACGCTCCATACGGACCCCAGCGCGCCCCGGCCAAGCAGTCGGGGCTCGCTTTTTTACGGACCTGCCTCACACGCAGACGCCACGGAGATGCGGATTCGACGCGCCCAACGAGCGGTCGCGCCGGTTAGCGATTGCTTGCGAAAGGAGTAGACGTGCCCACCAGCCCATCCACCGTTCGTGTCGCGATCCTGGGTGCGACAGCCTATACCTCGCGCGAGGTGATCCGCTGGCTCCTCGCGCACCCGGCTGTCAAGATCACAGCCCTCTGTTCCCGACGCGACCCGCTGCCGACCATCGCTGAAACGTTCCCCGAGTTCGTCGGCCGACTCGATATGCGATGCGAGCCGCTCGACCCGGCCGCCCTGAAAGACCGGGCCGATGTGGCGTTGCTCTGTCTGCCCAACGGCATCAGCATGGAGTACACGCCCGCCCTGCTCGACGCGGGCCTGCGCGTCATCGACTTTTCGGCCGACTATCGTCTCAAGGAGCCGGCCGACTACGCACAGTGGTACAACAAGAACCATAACGACCTCGACAATCTCGCCGAGGCAGTCTACGGCCTGCCCGAGCTGAATCGCGACAAGATCCGCTCGGCACGGATCGTCGCCAACCCCGGATGCTATCCTACCGCAGCCGCACTGGGGATCGTACCCCTGCTCCGCGCCGGGCTCATCGAGACCGACGACATCATCGTGAACGCAGCCAGCGGGATCAGCGGCGCCGGTCGCCAGCCCCGACCCGAACACCACTACCCCGAACGCAACGAAAATTACGAAGCCTACAACGTCGGCCGACACCGCCACGAGGTCGAGATGGAACGCGTCCTGGACGCCTGCATCCGAATGCGGAAATCCTCCGTCCTGTTCGCCCCGCACCTGATCCCCATGGAGCGCGGCATCCTGGCGACGATCTACCTGAAACCGCTTCAGCCGATCTCGGCCGAACACGCCCAGGAAGTCTTCGCCAAAGCCTATGGCGACGAGCCGTTCGTGCGACTCCGCGAGCATCTGCCGTGCACGGCCCACGTCGCACGGACCAATTTCTGCGACCTGGCAGCCCGCGTGGCGAAATCGCGCATTGTGGTCCTGTCAGCCATCGATAACATGGTCAAGGGTGCCGCCGGGCAGGCGATCCAGAACATGAACATCATGTTCGGCCTCGAAGAAACCAGCGGCCTGCTCTGAGCGAAGTTGCTACGGCGCCCGGCGACTTCAGGGTGGTACGGGCGTCTCGCCCGTGCCACCCTGTCGCGGCCGGCCCCTGCCTTCGGCTCCACCGCGACTGGGCTGTAACGGCTGTCCTTCGTTCGAGGTTGTAACTGGAATTCACGAGACGAGACGCCCATGCCCAACGAGACGATCACAGCACCGGCAGGTTTCCGTGCGAACGGTGTCGCCGCCGGCATCAAAGCCAGCAAAGCCCTGGACGTCGCCGTCCTCGTCGCCGACGAACCGGCCGAGGCTGCAGCCGTCTTCACGCAGAACCGCTTCTGCGGCGCCCCCATCGTCGTCGGCCGTCAGCACATGAAAGGCGGGCGGCTCCGCGCGATCGTCGTCAACAGCGGTTGCTCGAATGTGGCCACGGGCGCGCGCGGGGTAGCCGACGCACGCGCGATGTGCCGGCAGGTCGCCGACAGTCTCGGCGCCCCCGTCACACAGGTGCTGCCCGCTTCGACCGGCGTCATCGGCGAATTCCTTCCGATGGACAAGCTCCGCACGGGGATCGCCTCAGCCATCGATTCGCTTTCGCCCTCTGCTGTGGCGGGTCGCCGTTTCGCCCGGGCCATCCTCACGACGGACCTCAAAATGAAGCAGGCTTGCCGTCGCGTGCGCATCGGGCGCACGGCCGTGACCATCGCCGGTTGCTGCAAAGGCAGCGGGATGATCGCACCGCGCATGGCCAC
>PWPN01000138.1 GCA_003557125.1 Phycisphaerae bacterium
CCTGCCACAACAACATCGATCGGCCGAGCGGCCCAGGCCAGAGGATCACCTTCTCAGCCGTCAAAGGCGGTTCGGTCTTGGGGGCGAGCCAGAGGAGTTCGCCGTCGCTGGTGATCCAGGAAGCGACCTGCCCCGCCCATGCCGGGTCGAAGTCCACCAGGGCCAGCGAGCCCATCAGGACGCGAACTCGATCCGCATGGAAAGGTGCCAATGCCATCTCAGGAACTCACTAAAGTCGCAACCGATCCCGGCCTTTAGCGACCATTCTCTCGCAGAGCGTCTCGTTTGACCACTCTAACGGATAGTGTAGGATCGGTGAAACGAGGGACGCGTTGTGAGTGGATCATCGATACAGGCCTTTGGCCGCGGTTGGGACATCCGGCGCGAGAGCTGGCGGATCGGTCGCGAACGGTTCGAGCTTACCTGGCCGGCGGACATGGACGCCTTGCTGGACTCGCCATTGACCCAGCAACGTCACGACGCGGACGGGTACATGCCCTACTGGGCCCAGCCCTGGCCCAGCGCGGTCATGCTGGCCGAGGCGGTTCAGCGAAGTCGGCCGGGTGCGGGGCGATCCGCGGTCGATCTCGGCTGCGGCGTAGGGCTCGTCGCGTTGGCGGCGGCCCGGTGCGGCTGGCAAGTGACAGCCGGCGACTACGACGACGACGCACTGGCCTTCGTCGCGCGTAATGCCGAACTGAACGGAATCGCGCTGGCGGGCATCGAACGCATCGACTATCGCCAGCCTTGGACAGGCCCGCGTTTCGATTGCGTCCTGGCGGCCGACGTTCTCTACGAGCGACGCTGCTGCGAGCCGGTCGCGCAATGGATCGCATCGGCCCTGAAGCAGCAAGGCCTCGCACTCGTCTGCGACCCGAACCGCGGTGCCGCTGATCCTTTCGTCGAACATGCCCGGAACTGCGGACTCACGCTTGAATGCGAACGCATCGAAACGGTCCAGCCCGAAGGTCTGGTCAGCCGAGGCCGTATCTGGACGCTTCAATTCGGATAGAACCTGCCTGCACAGGATGTATGCCTTATGGTGCCACTGCTTTGTGAGCAGTGCGTTGATAAGGGTGCGTAGGGGCGTCTTCCTGCAAGGGTGGTACGGGCGTCTTCCTGTCAGGGTGGTACGGGCGTCTCGCCCGTTGGATGTACGACTGCACTGGCGGACAAGCCGCCAGTGGCACCCATACGGGGGCTCTATTCTTTGATGCACGCGGCCGAGATCCGCAGCAGATGGCCAGAGGTCATTTCCCTCCCGCAGATCTTGTCATGGACACATGCACGTCGGCCAGGCAAGCTCGGTTTGCAATCCTCCATGTCCGTCGTACCATAACCTTCTGGTCAAATCCGCGAGAAACAGGGAGCTCCGCCATGTGCTGTACCACCGCCATGTGTCGTACCACCATTCCGATGAGCCTTTGCATCGCCCTCGTCCTCATCGGAGTATTCGCGTCCATGATTCCAGCCGAGGCTGTTGCGTCCCCGGATCGCCCGAACATCCTCTGGATCACATGCGAAGACATCAGCCCGCACCTCGGCAGTTACGGCGACCCCTTCGCGCGCACCGAGCAGCTCGATCGTTTCGCGGAGCGATCCGTCCGATACGCGAATGCTTTCGCGACGATCAGCGTTTGCGCGCCCGCCCGTTCCTCGCTGATCACCGGCGTCTGGCCGACGAAGCTCGGCTCGCACAACATGCGCTCCGACATCGAACTGCCCGACACCGTCCGCTGTTTCACCGAGTACCTGCGTGAGGCCGGCTATTACTGCACGAACAACGTCAAGACGGACTACAACTTCGCGACGCCCCCCGACGCGTGGGACGAGTCGAGCCGCCGAGCCCACTGGCGCAACCGCCCGGAGGGCAAGCCCTTCTTCAGCGTCTTCAATTTCACGATCACCCACGAGGCCCAGGTCCGCCTGTCGGACGAGCGGTTCGCCGCCCGCACCGCGCGGCTCCGCCCGGACCAGCGACAGGACCCGGACCGGATGCTCGTCCCGCCGATGCATCCTGACTCGCCCGAGGTCCGCCGCGACTGGGCTCGCTATTACGAGCTGATCACAGCCCTCGATTACCAGGTCGGCGACCTGTTGGCAGAGCTCGAAGCAGACGGGCTCGCCGACGAGACGATCGTCTTTTTCTTTTCCGATCACGGGACGGGCATGCCGGGCTACAAGCGGTGGCTTTGGGATGCAGGGCTTCACGTGCCGTTCATCGTCCACGTGCCGCCGCGTTACCGCCACCTGGCTGCGGATGTGCCCGGGACCGCGACGGATCGGCCCGTCAGCTTCATCGACTTCCCGCCGACGGTCCTGAGTTTAGCCGGCCTGCCGATCCCCGCGCACATGGACGGGCACGCGTTCCTCGGCCCGCAGGAGGCAGAGCCGCGTGAATACATCCACGCCTTCCGCGACCGGATGGACGAGCGTTACGACATGGCCCGCGCGGTTCGCAGCCCGCGCTTCCACTACATCCGCAACTTCATGCCGCACCAGACGTGGGCGCAGTACCAGTCCTACCAGTACAAGACTGAGACGATGCAGGTCTGGCAGCGACGGGCCGACGCGAGCGAACTGGTCGGCCCATCCCGGCGATTCTTCGATCCGACCAAGCCGGTCGAAGAGCTCTACGACACCGAGGCCGACCCGCACCAGATCCATAACCTGGCCGACGACCCGCAATACGCCGACGTGCTCGAACGTTTCCGGGCCGAGCTGATAAGGTGGATGACCGAAAAGCGCGACCTCGGCCTGATGCCCGAATACGAGATCCAGCAGCGGTCGGAGGGGACGACTCGTTACGAGATGCGCCAGGACGCAGCCGCCTATCCCTTCGAGCGTGCGCTGGAGGCTGCTCTCCTGGCCGGCACGATGGACCCGACCCGCGTGCCCGAGCTCGAGTTGATGCTTCGTGATGCGGACCCGGTCGTCCGCTACTGGGCAGCCCTCGGGCTGGGGGCGCTGGGCGAGCGTGCGTCTGACGCCGTCGGCCCGCTGATCGGCGCGTTGTCTGACCCGGCCCCGAACGTACGGGCAGCCGCGGCCGACGCACTTTGCAGGATGGACCACTGCAGCCACTCGCAGCCGACGCTCGTCGATGCGCTCGGCCATGACAGTGCGTTCATCCGCCTTCGTGCGTTGAATGCCCTCGACTGGGCCGGGGACGATGCGCTCCCGCTGCTGCCGACGATCCGCAACGTCCGCACCGAATCGCCGGACATCCCGCACTTCGAGCGCTACCTCGATCGCGTCCAGGCCCGAATCCTCGACGTGCTCGACGGGGGGGCGATTGGTGCAGATCCGGAGTAAGGCGAACTTGCGAGCCTCGACCGTGAGGGAGTGCTGTAGCAACCGGCCCCCGTGGCGGCCGTATTCACTGCTCACAGAGCAGTGGCACACACTCGACGGGCGAGACGCCCGTCCCACCCTGTAGCGGCCGCCCCCCGTGGCGGCCGTTCTGCCAAACGGGCGAGGACGCCCGTACCACCCTGTTCATGGCACCCATCATGGCCTCTTGAGCCGCTTGCCGACCGATGCCTTTATCACTCCGCCGGATTGGCAGGCAGTTGCACGATGAACGTCGAGCCCCGTCCAAGCTCGCTTTCGACATGGATCGTCCCGCCGTGGGCTTCCACGATGCGCTTGACGATCGGCAGGCCCATCCCCGTCCCGTCCGCGAAGGTTTTCTTCGCTTCGGTCGTGCGGTAGAACTCCTCGAAGATCCGCTGGGTCGCTTCCGGTGCGATCCCGATCCCCGTATCGCGCACTTCGAGGCGTGCCGTCGCGTCGGGCCGACGCAGCGCGACATGCACCTGGCCGCCTTCGGGCGTGTACTGGATCGCGTTGACGATGAGATTGCCCACGACCTCGGCCAGTGCGTCCGGGTCGCCCATCACCTCGACGGGCTCGGCGTGCACCTCGAGTGCGATCGACTTTTCCTGAGCCAGGGCTGTGAACAGCGTATGGCTGTGCTGCACGACGTCGGACAGGTTGACCTTCTGTCGGCCGGCTAACGTCTTCGGCTCGCGCAGCATCGCGAACCGGTGCAACTCCGAGATCAAACGCGACAGCGATTGCGTGCGATGCAGGGCCCGGTCGACGAACTTGCGGAACTGCGGGTGGTCGAACCCCTCGGTCTCAGCCTTGATGACCTGGAGCATCGCGATGACGGCATTCAAGGGCGCGCGCAGCTCGTGGCTAGTTTTCCGCATCTGGAAGCTCTTGGACTCTTCCAGCCGGGCGAGCTGCCGATACGCTTCGCCGAGTTCCCGTTCCCGCTGGCGGAGTCGTTCCGAGATACTGCTGCCCAGGAAGACAGCAACCAGTAGCAGCCCGCTCAACGCGAATGTGAACTTGGCGACCGCGACCGGGTTCTGGTAGAACTCCGCGCCCATCGCCTCCCCCACGGCCAC
>PWPN01000267.1 GCA_003557125.1 Phycisphaerae bacterium
CCGAGTGGTACGCTTGCTCGGACGAGGCGGCGCGGGTCGTGAACGCGGCACGGCAGGGCGGCCGATCGATCGTGGCCGTCGGAACGACCTCCGTTCGCGTCCTCGAAAGTTGCGCGGACGACACCGGCTGTATCGAACCTTCCAGCGGCTGGACGAAGCTCTTCATCTACCCCCCGTATCGCTTCAAGGCCGTCGATGCGATGATCACGAATTTCCATCTTCCGGGAAGCACACTGCTGGCGATGGTGGCGGCGCTGGCAGGGCGGGAGAACATCCTGGCTGCCTATGATGAAGCAGTGCGAGAAGGCTATTGTTTTTACAGCTACGGTGATGCGATGCTGATCCGCAGCGGGTCGTGTTGAATGAACAAGCGGCAACTACAGAAACTGGGTTATCCTGCCGGCATGCTGGGCAACCTCGCCAAGGCCGCAGCGGCGACGGCCCGGGGCATGGGGTGGTCCGCAGCCGAGATCTTCCGCGTCCTGTTCGATGTGCGTCGCGAACCCGGTAACTTCACCGAGGACCCGGTCTTCGGAGAGCTTGCCCGGGCGATCCAACGCGTGGGCGTGCGCCCGCCGCCGCGTGCGGAGACCGACTACGACCGGGCCGAGGTGCTCGATTATCCCGTCTGGGGCGACGAGATCGACGAGCAGGCCCACCAGCAGATGCGAAATGCCTGCCGGTTACCGATCTCGGTCGCCGGCGCCCTCATGCCCGACGCGCACGTCGGCTACGGCCTGCCGATCGGCGGGGTCCTGGCGACCGACAACGCGGTCATCCCCTACGCCGTCGGCGTGGACATCGCCTGCCGCATGATGATGACAGCCTTCGAGTTGCCGCCCGAGCGACTCGATGACGATGCGCGCCGTTTCGAGCGAATCCTCGAGGAACAGACCCGTTTCGGCGTCGGCGCGAAGTGGAAGCCGTGCCGTGAGCACCCCGTCATGGACGAGGACTGGAACG
Source organism: Phycisphaerae bacterium (assembly GCA_003557125.1). Taxonomy (GTDB): domain Bacteria; phylum Planctomycetota; class Phycisphaerae; order UBA1845; family PWPN01; genus PWPN01. The sequence continues at coordinate 964 of PWPN01000267.1, forward strand.
TCACTCCCGTCACAGCCGGCCTCAAGAACCTCGCCCGCCAGCAGTTGGGGACGTCCGGCTCGGGCAACCATTTCGTCGAATTCGGCGAGCTGACCGTCCTGGTCCCGGTGAAAGGCCTGGCGCCCGGCCGGTACCTGGCCGTGGTCTCGCACAGCGGCAGTCGAGGGCCCGGCAATAAGACCGCGACGCACTACAGCCGATGGGCGATGAGCCGGCACGGCAAGATGCCCAAGGAGTTGCGCCACCTCGCATGGCTCGACATGAACGGTGACGGCGACGAATACTGGGCAGCCATGCAACTCATGGGGTACTACGCGTCGGCCAATCACCACGTGATCCATCGCCAGATCGTCTCAGCCGTCGGACTGCCGCCCGCCCTTCAGGTCGAAAATCACCACAACTTCGCATGGAAGGAGATCCACGACGGGCGCGAGGTCGTCGTGCATCGCAAAGGCGCGACGCCGGCCGACGCGGGCGTGCTCGGAATCATTCCCGGCTCGATGGCGTCGCCGGCCTACCTTGTCGAGGGGCTCGGCAATGAGACCTCGCTGCGATCCGCTGCCCACGGGGCGGGTCGGCACATGTCCCGAAGCGAGGCCAAGCGCACCTTCCACTGGTCGGAGGTGCGACCCTACCTCGCCGAACGCGGCGTCACGCTGTTGTCAGCCGGTCTCGATGAAGTGCCCTGGGTCTACAAGGACATCGAGCAGGTGATGGCGGCCCAGTCGGACCTCGTCCGCCCGATTGCGCGGTTCAACCCGCGCATCGTCAAGATGGCACCTTCCGGCGAACGGCCTGAAGATTAGCAGGGTGGTACGGGCGGTTTGTCCGCCAGTGTTGAAGGTCCTTGGCGGTGCTGGCGTCCTTCAGCGCAATCGGCGGTCGATCTGTGCGATAACCGCCTCATAGGTCGGCGCTTCGGGCCGATCCTCGCGGTTGCGCAGTGCACGCGTGTATTCGACGCGCGCGTCGTAGAGATGTTGCCGTGCTTCGTCGCCCGTCGTCAGGTTGCCCAGCAGAAAATGCGTCGCGCCGACGTTCGCGCGGAGGGTCCAGAGCTGGCTCAGCGGGGCGTCGGCCTCCTCATAGGCTGCAAGTGCCTGCCTGCCCGCTTCGATGGCCGCGGCATGGGCTTCGGCTGAAGCGGTTCGCGCCGCATCGGGGTCGGTCAGCCATGCCGGAACGTCGTCAGCCGTCACGTCCTCGCCGAGCTGTTCCGTATCGACCGTCACGCCCGCCTCGACGAGTCGGGTCAGCAAATGGCCGTACCAGGCCAGAATGTCGCCTCGCTGTGCCTGGATCGAAGCCACCTTGAACATCAGGTCGCCTTCGAGTGCCTGCGTGTGGCCTGCCAGCGGGCCGTCGGCCGCCATCATCGACAGGCGCGGGTTCGGCGAGTCGGGCGGCAATTCGCGGTTCAGGCGGGCCGCCTCGCTGATCCGTCTTCGGATGGCCTGTTGGGCACGAGCGGCTGCGGGTCGGCCCTGATCCTCGGCAATGGACAACGCTTCGGACCAGAGACGGTCCGAGGCTGCGATCGCGTCGACGATGCGAGCGGCGGACTCTGCCGTTTGCGCGATCGATTCGGCACGCTGCTGCTCGGATTCGGTCAATCGCTGTGCCACGCTGTCTTTCTGGAAATTAAGTTCCCGGATCTGCTGTTCGATGGCTGCGTGGACGCCTTCCAGGTTGGTCAACCGTTCAAGCGTTGCCTCGAGATCATTTTCAAGCGCGAGCAGGCCTCGGATCGGCTCGATGGGTTCGCCCGGTTCGGCCGGTACGATCGGCGCCGTATCGACTTCTTCGAAGTCCGGCGCATCGACCCGTGCCCCCCGCAGCCCGCCTTCTCTTAGGATCGCCTCTTCGCGCGCCGCCTGGCGGTGCCTCTGCGATGCCTGCCTGTAGTCTTCTACGAACCGTTCGACCGCAGCCGCATCACGGCCCGGGTGCGGCGCCTGCTCGAGTTCGAGCATGGTACGCTGGGCAGTGCCCGCACGCTCCTGCGCCTCGGCGATACGGCCCTCGAGTTCGGCGATCTCGGCTCTCAACCGGTCGGCCTGACCGTGCGTCACAGCCATCATATCCGCCGTTTGCGCCTTGTCGGTCTCCAGCTCGGAGATATTCTCCTCGATCGAACGCAGGACGCGCCGATCCGCCGGCTCATCCTCCTGGTCGTTGACCGTCAGCGGGCCGCCTTCCAGTTCCTGTTCGAGCAGTTCGATCGCCACGGCCAGCGCTTTGCTTCGAGCCGCGTATCGGTCGGCCAGCATCGCCTCCTGCATGGCTCGCCCCGCGCTCAGGGCCGCCTTGTTGCCGAACATCTCAGCCTGGTGATAGCACAGGATCGTTTCGAGACGGGTCGCACCAGGGTGCTCCGCGCCGCGGTGCTCTCCCTCGCTCATCCGGACCGCCTGCTGGACGATCCGTAAGGCATCGACCAATTTGCGTTCGTTGACGGTCAGTGTCCCCTGGATGCGTTCGTAGGATTCGGCGCTTGTCCCGATGGCACCCAGAGGGCCCGGCTGGCCGCGGTAGCGTCGATACTCCGCGTCCAGGGGGAGGATCCTGCGGGACTGCTCACGGAGCATGTCGCTGACGATGCTCTCCTGGTCGACGTAGTTCTGAATGTCCTGCCATTGGTCGGACGGCAGATCGATGGGATCGGTCGCCTCAAGATTGAAGTTCAACTGCACGCCGATCGGCTCATAGGAAGCCAGGATCCGGCCGGCCTGAGCAACCTTTTCGTCGATTTGCCGGAACAGCCGATCCCGGGGGGATTCGAGGGTAGGCGTAGCGATGATGACAGCCACCAGAGCGACGGCTGTCAGTCCCAACGCGACGACGGTCCAAAACTGGGATTTCACGAAAGACTCCCTCACCCGCGTCGTGCTGCGGCTACCCCCATGCCCGTGCACATGGTCGGCCGACAAGACGCTTATCAGGGACGGCCCGAAAACAACCGGGCTATTCATGCCACCACGTCAAAAACGCAAGCTCCGCCCACATTTAAGTACCACGATTGAGCGGGCCAGTCAACGCTTCCGGCCATTCGAGGGGCCCCATGCCGAAGCCGGGCAGATGCCGGAACTCTACCAGGCAGCCAATCCTCCGAAAATCTCCTCGACCACGTCCTTGAGCGTGATGATTCCCACATACCCGCGGCGAGGATCCGTAACGACGGCCATGGCCGCCTCGGCCTGCTGAAGTTGTAGCAGTGCTGCGGCTGTGGAGGTATTGGCCGAGACGTGCAAAGGGGGACGCAGGTGCCGTTCGATCGAAAAACCCTCCTCGTCAGCCAATACGTGGTGCACCGTGACCACGCCGATGATCTTGCGGGTTTCCTTGCCAACGACCGGAAAGCGCGAATAGGGGCGCGTGCGGACGATGGCGCGGAACTGCTCGGCGGTGACGGTAAGCGGGATCGCGGCCACTTTACGGCGAGGCACC
>PWPN01000100.1 GCA_003557125.1 Phycisphaerae bacterium
GGAGCCGCGGCTGGAACCGCGCGAAGTTGATGCCGAAGATCTCGGCCCGCGGGCCCAGCGCTTCCCAGGGGATCCGGATCTCGACGGTCCAGCGGTTGGGCTCGCTGCGATCATCGACGGCTGCGACGACCCCTGCCGCCCAGGGCGCGTGCTCAGCCACCTCGCTCAAACTCGCAACGCCCCGCTGCGTGACCACCGCCCCATTGGCCTTGACCACGATGTGCAGCAGCCCGCCCGCATCGGTCGCGTCGGCAGACGGATCGATCACGACCTCGACGAGGTCGTCGCGCGTCGGCCAGAGCGCGTCGTAATGCACGGTGTTGTCGGCCGGGACGTGCCGTGCCTCCATCCGATCGTCCATGCAGAAAAACGCGATATACAGATACCGCGCATCATGGGCCACGAAGACCGTCGTAGCCTGCGTCGGACGATCGGGCCGGGGCAGGTCGTGCTTGGGGACGGAGCGTGCCCCGACGAGCAGAAAATCCCCGGCGACGTTGCCGCTGCCCAAAGGCCAGTCATCGAGGCTGCCGTCGATCGTCAAAGGCCGAGTCACTTCCAGCGAGGTCAGAAAACTCAAGCGGCCGGCCGCTGTCACCTTCTGGCCGCGATCGTTTGTCAATTCGACGTCGAAAGACTGCACGCCCTCCACGTTCGGCATCACCTGCTCAGCCATGAGCTGGACTCGGCGTTCCGTCCATTCTCGCGGCGCGAGCTGCCCGATGGTTGAAACTTCCTCGACGGGCGACCATCCCTGCGGCAGGTCGGGAATCGCCAGCGTTCCGGAAAGCGGATCGGCCGTGAAGTTGGCGACCGTCGCAGCCACTTCGATCATCGCACCGGACCCCCGGCCGTCGTCGGAACGGATGCGCGCTCCTTCCACCGTGACGCGCTGCTCGCGCACGGATTCCCGGAAGCGCTCCCAGCCGATCAGATGCTCGTAACGACGCTCGGCCGGCTCGTCCGGCAGCGCGTCGCCCCTTTCCCGTGGCCCGGGCCCGCTCATGACAGCGACGAGTTCCTCGGCCATCAGCCGTCGCGCCTGCGTCCAGGCACCCGGCTGCGTGACCCAACCCCCCGCCCGGCCGTCGAGCGCGTGATCCCCCTGCACATCCGTGCCGACGAGCCGACACAGATCCTGCGCGAGGCGCCGCGCGATGCCAGGCCTTTCGTTGCGTTCGAGGAGCCACAGATACTCGTAATCCTGCACCGAACGCCGCAGATGCTTCAGCCGGATCGAGGGCACCGGCCCATCGAGGCCGTAGGCGCTCCCCGGCCAGATCAGGCAACGCTCGGCGACCTCCGCGGCAGGCCTCCCATCGTCCGGCCAATCGTTGACGATCGGCAGAAACACGCCGTCGCTGCCGAGACGATACGCCTGCCACGCGAGCACGCGCGCATACGTCGGAGGCGCTTGCATCGCCAACGAACCGCTGAACGGCGGTCGGTCCGGCCGAAACCACGTCCGATCCCCCCGTGCGCGAAGGTCCGCCAGTGCGGCACGGTCGGCCAGGTGAGCCGGCGGCGCCCAGATCGTCACCCGTTCCGAAGTCCCCTGCCGATCCAGCCCGACCTGCTCGGCCGAAAGCGTACTCACCAGTCGAAGGCGCGGGTCAGCCTCCTCGGCGATCCGCGCGAGGCGCAAGAATCGCTCCGCATGCTCGTGCGGGCTCGCCCCGTCGACCGGCAGCCAGACGAAGTGGCGATCGAGCCAGCCCCGCTGTGCAAAATGTTCGGCGCACTGATGGAGGTACTGCCCGAGCACTGCCGCATAGCCCGGCGAATCCCATCCGCCGTAAAGCTGCGGATCCGGCCGATGCTCGTCGACGGGCAAAGGCCAGGCTGCCGGGGCAGTGCGATCCTCGAAAGCCGACCCGTCCAGGATCGGAGCGACCAGGCGGTCATAATCGAGCCAGTCCACAGACAACTGACCGTCCACAGCCACCCGCCGGATGGGCTGTACGTCGCGCAGCATCGTGTCGCACCGGTGGGCGTGAAGCAGACGGACCGCACGATCGAGCACCAGCCTTGCCTGCTCGTAATGCGGATCATCGAAGGACAGCCGATCCGGCCGATAGGGTCGACCGCCGACGCGAAGGTGATGGCTGAGCAACCGGCCCGTATCCAGCCCGGCCAGCATGGCCAGGTGGCGCGACTGCGGTAACGCGAATGGCCAGACCTCCAGCTCGATCGGCATTTCACGCGTTTGACCGAGCACCCCGCCGCGAAGCTGTATCGAGGACCGATAACGGCCCGGCCGCGTCCCGGGCGGGATCGCGATGTCGACCCAGAGCGCCTCGCAGGCGTTCGGCTGAACCCGGATCGGCAAACCGCCGTCCGGTGCCGTCAATGGGACGAGAATGTCGGGAATCGATCGCTCCTGGCGAAGATGGGGCGTGAGTCGGAGGTACCAGCTCGGGTAGTCGGCGACTGTGACACGATGCTGGCGGTAGATCGTGACGCGATCGGCCTCAAGGACAGCGTGCTCACCTTCGAGATCCGCGACGGTGACCGAATCGACGACAGCCGATGTCGTGCTGGCAAGGACGAGCTGAAACGCGACCGTCTCCCCGATGGCACCGGCCAGGCGGATTCGGCCATCGGAACGGCTGAAGACCTCGTTCTCCCATTCCGCTGCCGCGTACGGAAAAACGACCGTGTCCGGCGGGACCGCCCAGGTCTGGAGCGGGCCCATCTGCCAGCGCCCCTGCCAGCCGAGCTGCAAGTCGCCCGCTTCACAACCGGACAATACGGCCACGACGGCCACCAGAAGGATCCGACCCACCGTCGAGGCGGTTACACTTGGCAGACATCGAACTCTCACACAGCCTCCCACACGCGTCACAGTTAGTGCGTCGAGCCTCCAAGGGCCGAGTTCTGCGAAGGCTTACAGACGATCCGAACCGACTCCAGATCGCATTTTCTATAACGTTAACGCCATCAAATCGCAAACGGACCTGATTATCACTACTGGTAAGGGGGTTTTTGCTTGAATCCGCGTGTCGAATATTCGTCAAAATGCGGTTACAGCCTCGCACGAAAGCCGTCGATAACTATCTCATGGTCGGGGCGCCTGGGGGGCCGGGTATGAGCGAACCGCAACCTCTGAAAAAGGTGCATTTATGGTCATTCAGTTGCCCGACGGGACGGTTCAATTCACGTTCATCTGCCCGCATGCAGAGCGTGTCGCGATTGCCGGGGATTTCAACGGCTGGCAACCGACGTTCGCCATGACCCGCCTCGACGAGTCCAGCTGGCGATCACGTCTCCGGCTGGGCCCCGGGGTCTACCAGTTCCGATACTGCGTCGATGGGCAGTGGTACAATGACTACGCCGCGTTCGGTCTCGAACATGGGCCGCATGGCCTCAATTCGGTCGTCAAAGTCGAATCGGCCCGCCGTCGGCCGCCCTGTGCAGTCGACCGCACCGAACGATCGTCCGCGTCCGTGCCTGCTGTGCGTGATCGCATAGCCTCTCCCCCCTCGGCCGGGAATACGAACCGCCAGAAGGTTCGCGCCCGATCGGAAACTCTTGAAACACTCGAACGGATGCACCATGCAGCCATGGCCTTGGCGTGCACCGCGTGAACCGAACCCGTCCGCGTGCCATCCATACACGGGCCGTCCACGAGAACAGTCAATCCACGGGCCGTCATCTTGACCGCACTTCGAGTCGGTTGTAACTTAATGGCCTAGGCAGGTTTCCGATCGACCAGCGCCCGGGTGGCGGAACTGGCAGACGCGCGTGGTTGAGGGCCACGTCCTCGCAAGAGGGTGGAGGTTCGAGTCCTCTCCCGGGCATTGAAGGTTGCGGCAGCTCAATCGAGCTCTCGCAACCTTTTTGTTTATGGTTTGTTTATGGCATTCTGTAGCGGCCGCCCCCCGTGGCGGCCGCCCTTGAGCTATCTGGGAACAGGCGAAGGAATACGGGCGGACAAGCCGCCAGGCGCACCTCAAGTAATGTGCAGACGACGAACGACGCGGTATCGCTCCCTAAGTCGTCAGAAGCCCGTCCGCTTGCCGGAGACCAGCAGCAGGTAGAGGAAGAAGAGCCCGCCGACCAGCGAGCGGTGTTGTGAGGGCCATGACGAATGGGATGGTGCCGGTCCGCCCTAGCAGTCGGAGACCGGCCGGGGCAGTCACCCAGCCGGGTTCTGGTGATCTTGCATCAAGCGTCTAGGCCTGTTCCTTTCCGCCACCTGGGCGAATTACCCACGAGGCTCCTCGTGCTAACTGGCGCTTGATACGTTTTGTTTTTGGTCCGAACACGGAAGCATGCGCCGGTTCGTCTAGTCCTTGAACAAGCGAACCCAGTGCGGTTTTTCGCTTGGCTTTGACAGAAAAGACTCGAAATGCCTCGTGATTTCGTGTATTTGAACTGTTGTTCCGAAGACAGTTCGCATACGCAA
>PWPN01000209.1 GCA_003557125.1 Phycisphaerae bacterium
AGCTAAGAATCTTCATTTTTTTGCAACGATTTTTCCGCCCCGAGGTGGAAACCTCATTTCATCAAGCAGGGCTTTCGTGCCCTGTGGAGAGGAATGCCTACCTTTGTCACTTGGTATTGCTTTGGGATGACAGCCTGCGGGTTCAGAGGCTCCTGGATCGCGTCCCCCATCAGCGCGCCAGGCGGAAGCGGCGGGGATCGATGCTGTGTTTCTGGACGCGCAGCCCCATGAGCCTCTCCGAGATACCCAGGATCCGGGCGGCCTTGGACTTGTTGCCGCGCGCGGATTTCAAGGCGTCCAGGATGAGTTCGCGTTCGACGTTGTCGAGAATGGCCGGCAAGGTGTTGCCCGGCACCGTGCCGGTGGCCTCGGCCGTCTGGAGCGTCGGCGGCAGGTGATGGCCGTGGATAACGTCGTCGTTGCTCAAGAGGACCGCGCGCTCGATGCAATTCTCCAATTCGCGGACGTTCCCGGGCCAGTGATAGCACGTGAGCATGTCGATCGCGGACGTCGAGATACGGCGGACGTCTTTGTGGTTGAGTCGGCTGTACTTTTCGACAAAGTAGTCCGCCAGGAGAAGGATGTCGCTCTTACGCTCCCGCAGCGGGGGAATGTGGATCGGAAAAACGTTGAGACGATAGTAGAGATCCTGCCGAAAGGAGCCGTGGGCCATGGCTTCTTCGAGGTTGCGGTTCGTGGCCGCGATGATACGCACGTCGACGTCGATCGTACGAACCCCACCGACACGTTCGAACTGGCGTTCCTGGAGACTCCGGAGCATCTTGATCTGCGTCGCCGGGGAAAAGTCGCCGACCTCGTCGAGGAAAAGCGTGCCGCCCGCAGCCAGCTCGAATCGGCCCTTCCGCTCGGTGAGTGCCCCGGTAAAGGAGCCCTTCTCATGCCCGAACAGTTCGCTTTCGAGGATCGTCTCGGGCAGTGCGGCACAATTGACTTTCACGAACGGCTTATCGGACCGACGGCTGTTGTAGTGGATCGCATTGGCGACCAGTTCCTTGCCCGTTCCCGATTCGCCGCGAATGAGGACGGTCGCATCGCTGCCGGCCACCTGCGCAATGAGGTCGTAGACGCTCTGCATCTCGCGCGAATTACCGATAAGGTTGGTCGGCCTGAAACGCTGCTTGAGTTCATCCTGAAGGCGAAGATTGTCCGCCAGAAGATGTTGCCGTTCCTCCATGACCATCTGTCGAAGTTGTACCGCCTGGGCGATCATCGAGGCGACGATGGTAAGCAGGCGAACATCCTCTTCCAGCGAGATATCCGGCGAGAACAGCCGGTCGGCGCTCAGCGCGCCGATCGTGCGGTTGCCGAGCCGGATGGGCACGCTGATAAACGAAATATCCCTTTTATCGAGGTTCCGGCGAGCGCGCGTCCGATCCAGGAAGGTCGGCTCCTCGGACACGCGCGGGATCGCGACGGGCCGACCGGTTTCAATGACCGTCCCAGTAATCCCCTCTCCTGCCTGATAGAGCCCGCGTTCTAGCTGGCTTTTCGACAGCCCGTACGCCGCCTCGGTCCAGATCTGGCCCGTTTCGCGATTCAGCAGACAGAGCGTGCCGCGCGACATCCCCATGTGGGTGTGCAGCGCCTTGAGGACGAGCCCGACGACGTCGCGCAGGTCCATGCTCTGATCGAGAATCTGACTGATCTCGAACAGCAGCGAAAGCTCTCGGACTTCCCGGCGGATGCGCGGGGTGCTCGATCGGGGCGCCATCGAAGCGTTCTCCTGATATTGCCGACCATTTCGTCAGCCATTCCAAGCGTTCCTACATAATGGTAGGTTTTTTCCAGTGTGTGTCAACAAAAGGTCCAACCGTCGGCCGTACGCTCCAGTGCCAAGGCGAGCTCAATTGGGAAAATGCACGCATATTCCGATAATGGAGTGGTTGAGCGGCTCCGGGCCGACTACATAACTCTTGAATCGCATAGTTCATTTCCACCTCCCTCTGTGGTGGTATTGCTGAGAGAGATCGATGCAGACTCAAGATCGGACAGGCTGGACGCAAAGACTACTACTGATAGGATTTCTGACGGGGTGCCTGATTATTCTGAATGGGTGCGTCCCACCTGCCCCCTTCCCGCCGTCGATGGAAGGCAATGTCGGAGTCGATCCCGCGGACCACCCGCACCTCCGGCTTGTCGGCGAGCCGAATGACACCTTCGACCAGGCGCTCGACGTCTACCTGGACGAAAACGGCCGTGGGATGCTCCGAGGATGGATCTCCACGCCCGACGACGTGGACGTTTTCGCATTGCACGGCCTGGCAGCGGGCGATCGGCTCATTGTGGATGTCGCATCGCATGGCAGTGGCCTGGACGCGATGGCGGCCGTCTTCGACGAGGCAGGCCGACTCATGTTCGAAAACGATGATCGCAACATCGAAGCGCTCCAGCTCGACCCTTTCCTGAACGAAGTCATCCGGCGGGACAGTTCCGTCTATTTCCTCGCACTGGCCCGCTCGCCATTAGCTCATCAGTCCGCGATCGGCGGCTACGAAGTGCTCATCACCGTCGTCTACGGCGGCCAGGTTCCGGAAGGCCAAGGGCACGCCGTCGTCCTGAATTTCGAAGGCGGCTCGATTACCCTGCGCACAGGCCAGACATACACAACCGGCCCATTTGACGCAGCGGATATCGCTCCGATCTATGCGGGCCAGACGTGGCGAGTGCGCGATCAGGTCGCCTGGACGGTCCGCGACAACTACGAAGGGCTCGCGTTGGACGTGCGCGTCCTGCCCGGCGATCCGATCCCAGGCTACAAGCCGTATTCATTCATCCTTTTCGGCGGCTCGGAGCAGGACCTCCTGGGAATCGCCCAGCACATCGACGCTTTCAACAGCAATCCGAACGACGGTGCGATCGTTTTCACCGAGAATTTCACGCCGAGTCTCTTCGGCCTGAGACTGACGGCCGACCAGTTGGGGGTGGCGATCGGCAACGTCGCCTCGCACGAGCTGGGCCACCTGCTGGGGCTCCACCACGTCGCCAACGTCCACGACATCATGGACACGACGGGAAACAGCCGCACGCTCCTGGCGGACCAGCGATTCCTCGATTCACCTCTCCATAGTACCATCTTCCCCATCGGCACCCAGGACAGTTGGCTGCTGCTTCTGGAAACGCTCGGTTGGGCGCCCTGAGCGGTGCGCGCAAAGTCGCCGACAGCACCCAGCTCACCACAGGCTTCGAGGCCGACAGTCCGTACGGACGATCAGTAATAGATCGTGACGATGAGATGGTTCTCGGCGTGCTTGCCCTCCCACTGCCCGACCACCGTCGTGGCATGCTTGACGACGACTTCGGGGTTGCCGTCGATCCATTCGTTGACGAGGGTCTCGAGGTGACGGACCGCGCCGTCGGACAGTTTGGCGTGGAAGATTTTGATACGGGTGGGCGGCACATCGGGCGGGCCGAGCGGACGCTGAAAGTCGGGTCCCGTTCCCACGGCCGGACCGCCAGGCGTCTGGATCGAGGCGAGGCTGGGACGCTCGCCCACCTCGGACGCATCCACGAGAGAGACGCGCTCCTGATCCGACGGCATCTCGGCGACCTCGGATTTCTTGTACTCAGCCAGGCAATGCGGGCACAGAAGGTGGTCGTCCCGGTAGGCCGCCAATCCGCGATGGATGTGCTCCTCGTAGATCACGGCGCCGCATCCGAAACAGGTCAGGATATCGTGGCTTTCGGGCGACGTGCTCATTGAAGCCTCCCTCAGAATGGTATCCCTGACCCCTGCCGCATGATACGAACACGACGGCCGGATGGCAATCGGCGACATGGCACATCGACCGCTGTCACGAGCGGTTCATATGGGCGGCGCGCAGCCTCAACGGGGGAGATCATTGGCGAGGGCGTTTTCGATGGACGCCACGCGATAGGTCCGTTCCGCGTGATCCTCGAGCTCGAGCGCGACCGTCTGACCGACCTTCAGACCCCGCAGTTTCGCACAAAGCGGGGCACGATAGTTATAGATACGGCGTTCGGCGTCGGCCTCCCAGGGGCCCAGAATGGTGATGGCGATGGTCGTTCCATCGTCCTCGGCCGTCAGCTGCACCCGCGTGCCGATCTCAACCTGGTCGGTCGAGATTTCCTGAGCCGACAGGACGGTCGCCTTGTTCAACTCCTCGCGCATCTTAGCCACACGTGCGTGCAGCAGATCGCGTTCTTCGAGGGCGAACTTGAACTCGGAATTCTCGCTCAGATCGCCATGGGCCGCCGCGGCTCCGATCGCACGGGCGTTTTCGGGAATCTTGACGTTCAACAGCTCCTGCAATTGCGCGTTGTAACGTTCCATGCCCTGACGCGTACAGAAGATGATTTCGTTATCAACCCACGGATCGATCGCCAC
>PWPN01000285.1 GCA_003557125.1 Phycisphaerae bacterium
CTTCGGCTCGCGGTTGCGGTCATCACGCCCCGCAGAGGACTTGCACCTCCAAGTCAAACACCATGCCTGGCACACCGCCATAAAACGAGCCGCAGGCGACAGATGCCGCCCGCGGCTCGATATTGGCGCGATGCTTCGGACCAAATGGCATGGCCCGTCAGCTTGTCCGGTCAACAGTCCGGACACTTTGTCCGGTAACTTGTCCGGTCAGAACGATTTGCCGTTCTTTTTGGTCCCGCAGATGTTGACCTCGATTCCCAGCGCCTCGGCCATCGCTGCCTTGGCGAGCATGGCCTTGTCGGCTGCATCCGTGTCCCGTGCATAGGCGACGTGGATGTGGTTCGACTGGTGCTTGGCCATCATCTGATCGCGATCGACGCCATAAGTCACCGCGTGCATGATCGGCCACTGAGGGGTCGTCGCGTCCCAGCGCCGCTGGGTCTCGGCCTTGGGCAGCGTGATCACGCCCGCCCGGCCGAGGTCCATCTTCAGCCGACCGCCCTCGATGTAGACGCGTGACCAGACGATCTCGCCCGGCTTGCAGATACCCTTGAGCGTGCCGCCGCCGAGCCGGAAGTACATATGCGGCTGGCGCTCGCTCGACGCGCCCTTCCACCCGCCGACGAAGTGGGCCGGTGGTGCCGAGCCGCTGATCAGGAAGACCCACACGTATTCGTCGGTCGTGCCCGACTGGTCCCAGTCGCCCCAGCGGATATCGTGGAGCGTCGACTCGGGCGGCTGACGCATCGCCTTGTGGATGCGGTAGGTCATCAGCGCGTCGAGGCCGATGCACTCGTCCACCTCGTTGAAGTGCGGCAAAGCCTCACCCTTGTAGAGCTCGCGCTTGCCGTCACGGCTGTAGACCGGCGGGCGCGCCACGTTATTCAACGTACCTTCCACGAGGTCGCTGGCCGGCAACAGGTCCTTGAGCCCCTGCTGGTACTGGATGCCGATCGTGTCGCACCCGAAGTCGTCGGCGATCCGCATCGCGGCGATGTACATCTTGCACTGCTGAAGGATCTGTGCGTCGGTCAGGTGCTTGACCGGGTCCTTGCCGGTGACGAACGTCATCCCGCGGTCTTCCATCCACTTGCGGACGGCCCGCGCCTCGCGATCGGAAACCTGCGTCGTCTCGTAGTACAGTGCCGACTGGCTGAGCCGCTCCTTGTAAACGCCCGTCGGGTTGAGCAGGTGATCCGGGATGATGGCGTTGAACATGCCCATGCACCCCTCGTCGAAGATGCCCATGATGGACTTCTCGCGCTGGAGTTGCGCAGCCAGCTCTTTGCCGAGTCGGCGTTCAGCCGAACCGACCTTGACCTTCTTCAGCGGGCGGGCATGGGCTGTGCGATGCGTCACCTTGCCCGTCTCGAGCCACTTGCGCAACTTCGTGCGGAACGGGCCATCCGTGAAATCCTCGCTCCAGAGCGTCGAGTATTTCACGCCGGCCTTGGTAAGCGAACCGTTGAGGTTGAGCATGCCCACGAGGCCCGGCCACGTGCCCGACCAGTTCGCCACCGTCATGATCGGCCCTTCGTGACTGATGAGGCCGTGGAGGATGTGATGCGAATACTGCCAGACCGCCTCGGCCACGATGAGCGGCGCTTTCGGGTCGATCTTGGCGAAGACGTCCATGCCCTCTTTCTGCGAGCCGATGAACCCGTGCTTTTGCTCGGGCTTGTAGGGATGGGCGCGCACGAGCTTGTAGCCCTCCTCGGCGATCGCGTGCGCGAGCGTCTCCTCCATCTCATGCTGGGCCGCCCAGCAGTTCTGGTTGGCCGACAACCGCAGGTCGCCGTTGGCGATCAAAAGAACCTGTTTGTTCCCGATTTTCTTGGGTTTGCTGATTTTCGGAAGTTTGTAGGCAGCCATGCTTGCGTCATCCCTTCTGAGTTGAAACACCTCCGCCCAGCAACGCCACCGGGCCGGCCAGCGTGTCTTTTAGCCTTTTGGCAGCAGTCATGCAAGCGCAAACATGCCGATATCGCTGCAAGAAACAGGTTCGGCAAGCATGTTTCTTTAACCGGTGCGCGGTGCGCGTCAAGGCAGTTCAGGCTTACCGTAAAACGACAGCCATGCCCCGGGCCGGCCTCAGCGAATTGCGTCATCAATCAAGACCGTTTGGGGAATATTTGGGGAACAAGGCAAGCGAAAGGAAAAGCACCAGACGTGCGGGTCGCTCGCAACCTCAGCACCTGACATAAGTGACGCCAGACGAAGTTCGCGAGGTTCTAATATGAACGGAGAGGGGGGGATTCGAACCCCCGGTGCGGCAAGCCGCACACTGGTTTTCGAAACCAGCTCCTTCAGCCACTCGGACACCTCTCCAGCGTCAAAGACGCTCAGGCCGAAGAATGCGACGTCACGCAGGGTCGGCCGACAATGCTCGGTCGAGAGCGGACATCGCTGACGCCATCGACCCCACCGCGCGCCATCCATCCCGCCGCGCGGTCGCCAGGGTCGCTCGCGGTCGCTGCGTGATTAAGGAAATGAGTCTATCGGCCAACGCCTGCACGGTCAACAGAGGCTGTCCCCGACAACGCCCGACGGCTATGTCGGACTGCTCTCGAAGGCGCCCGGCTGAGGCAAGCAAACGGATGGGACTGTGCCGACAGGCCGCCGACCACTGTGTCAGGGCGTTTTCCAGGCAGAGCCGACGCTTCCTTACGGGCACGACTCGGAAGGCCTGTGGCAGGGATGATTTCTCCGAGCATCACATCGCGATTTCGGCCACTTGCCCGTCGTAGGCCAATGCCATTCCGGCAGGCAACTCCGCGCAGGTCGATGCGTGGCCGAGTTCGTGCGCGATATGCGTGAAGTATGTGCGGGCTGCCTTGATTCGGCCTGCTTCCTCGACGGCTCGGTCCAGGTGGAAGTGTGTCGGATGAGGCCGACGTCGCAACCCGTCGAGCACAAGCACATCGAGGTCCGCCAGCAGGGCATACGAACTTTCGGGAATCGCGCTGACGTCCGTGCAGTAGGCGAAGCGCCCGCACCTGAACCCGAACACGGGCTCGCACCCATGCATCAGCGGGATCGGCACGATCGATAGACCTTCTACCTCGAACGGGCCCTCGATCGCATGCAGTCTGAGACGCGGCTTGGCACTGAGATAGCCGGGGCGCTCCTCGAAGGCGTAGTCGAACATCCGTCGCAGACACGCAGCCGTTCGCGCGTCGGCATAACACGGCAACTGCGACCGCTGGAGCTCATTGAATCGCCGCAGGTCGTCCAGGCCGGTCACGTGGTCCGCGTGATGGTGCGTGAAGAGCACCGCATCCACGCGGCCGATGCCGTTCGCGATGCACTGGAGGCGGAGTTCCGGCGTCGTATCGATGAGCAGGCATCGGCCGTCCGCCTCGATCGCGACCGACGTGCGCAGGCGATTGTCGCGGGGATCCTTCGACGTGCAGACCGCGCAATCGCAGCCGATCATCGGAATCCCGTGCGACGTGCCCGTGCCCAGAAAAACGATACGCATACGGCTCATGGTGCGGACAGTCTACGGGCAGGTCGCTGGCTTGTCATGGAGGATCTTACCCCGGACCCGTAGCATGCACTGGCGTGTAGCGAGACTACCGTCCGACCTCGAACCGCAGCCGCTGCTGGTCGGTCGTTGCACCGAGCTTGTCCTCGATCGTGACCTTGAGCACGTACTCGCCGGGCGGCAACGGTGCGTCGAGCTTGACCTCGAGCGGGATGAAGAAATCGCGTCGCGGCGTAAAGACACGGTCCTCGATGCGAGGGATCGATCGTTCCCAGACAAGTTGCCCGTCGGCCTGGAAGATCTCCACTTCGCCAGACAGCAACGTGCGCAATTGCCCTTGGCCGACCGGTTCGCTTCGGAAATTCGCCACCTCCGTATAACAGAACACGTGCAACGGCGAACGGCCTGAAAAACGCGGCGGCTCGATCGCTTCGTAGTCCCCGAAACTGTTGACACGCGTCACGAGCGCGAGCTTCGTGATGACGATGGGCGACTGGGTGCGCACGAGCCGTTGGAGCGTATCGACCGCATCGAGCGCCTCGGAAGCTGAGGCGGGATTCTCGATCGCCCGCCGCGTCGCTGCCAGGGTCTGGCACAGCGCTGTGAGCAGTTCCCCCCGGAAGGGATCGACATTTTCCGGTGGCTGGACCGCCTCTTCCTCCCGCCCCAAAGCCATGTAGAGCAACCTCAGACGCAATTGGTTATCGAGGTGATTCGGGTGCTGCGCCACGTCGTCCTGCAGCTGCGCGAGCCATTCGGCCCACCCCGGAGGCTCCGTCGACATCGCAGCCGGCTCATTCGGCGCGCGTGGCAGAGATTGCGGATTCACGCCATCCCCGGGGCCGGCGGGGCGAACATCAAGCAACTCGAC
>PWPN01000370.1 GCA_003557125.1 Phycisphaerae bacterium
TCTTTCTGCACGACATCGGCAAGACGGCCGAGCTTGCCTACGAGACGCGCTTCGCCTATACGAACGAAGGGCAACTCGTCGGGCACATCGTGCAGGCGGTCGTCTGGATCGAGGAACGGAGCAGGCAGGTCGAACAGGAGACCGGTCAGCCGTTTCCGACCGACCTGAAGGCTGCCCTCGAACACCTCATCCTGGCCCATCATGGCGAACATGCCTTTGGCAGCCCGAAGTTGCCGGCCATGCCCGAAGCGGTGTTCATCCATCATCTGGACAATCTCGACGCCAAGGTGAACATCTTCCTGGACAAGATCGCTGCCGACCCCGATGCCGAGAGTGAATGGACGCAGTACGTGCATCATCTCGGCACCAAAATCTTCAAGTGGCGCCCGCCTGAAAACGACCGATAACCGACCCGCCGCGTAAGTTGTCGATTTCGAGAAGCATCGACCCCGTGCTTCCGATAAGTCGCGTGCGCTCATCGTCTTGTTCCGAAAACGTCCGAATCCAGCCGTTTTTACTCAATGAGGATGGCAGGGCGTTCCCTGTTTGCAGTCGATTCATCGCTCATACGGGCTGCCTGTCGAACCGATAAGCCCAAGAGAGAGAACGTGCGGGAGGTCCGCGTCCGGCGACCGCGTTGGCGATGCTGCGCACAAATGCAGGCGGCCAAGAGACGCGGCCTGGGTGGCTCACCCGCCGGGCAGGCTGGGAGCAGGTATCGAATGAGCGACCGAAACGCGTTATTCATGTTTCTTCGCGACAGCGGCGATCCGGCTGCCGACGATGCGCTGCTCGAGGCCTTGGCGTCCAGCGACGAGCAGACGACCGGCTGGGCTGTGGAGGCGTTGTTGGCGCGCGGCACGCGTCGAGCCCTGCGCGGGCTCGTCGAGCGGATCCACCTGCTCAACGAGTCGCATGTCAAGCGATTGCTCGAGGTATCCGACCGGCTTTTCACCGTGCTGCGCGAAGCGACCCAGACGCGTCATGAGCAGACGTGGCTCAATGTTCTCGAACTGATCCGCAAGGGCGAGCTTTACCGCGCCAGTTACCTGCTCGAAAGCGCCTTGCACCAGCGTTCCGTCAAGGTCCGGGAATACGCATGCCAGACGCTTGTGGCCTTGACTGATCGTCTTTTGAGCCGTGCATCGGCCGATGTCCCTCCGGAAGACGGAGAGTCCCAACGGGACGATGCGACCTTGGTGGCGCGTATCGAGTCGCGACTGGAGGACCGTCATCAGCTCGCTGCCTCGCTCGAATCGGCGCTGGCTGTCTTCGAAGCGCATCGTCAGGAGGACGTCGTCCGGACATCCATGTGGCTGGCCGACGACATGGGGGCGCGCTTCTGGTCGCTGCTGTCATCGCCGGGCGGGCGTCTCGGGCGCGTGGCCATCAAGATTCTGGGAGAACCGTTGAGCCCGCGGATGGTGCCTTTCGCGATGCTGGCGCTTGGGCGGAACGTATTCCGCCAGCAGGTCGCCGACGCATTGAGCAGCGCGCGCGACCCGGAATTCATCAAAGCGTGGTTTGGTCAATCCTGGCGATTCGCACAAGCCAAGGTCGCGCGCGGCATGGCGTGGGTCCGCACGCCGGCGTGCCTGACGCGCGAGGTCTTCGAAGGAACCACGCTCGACCCGGCCTCCCAGCGCCTGTTCGGGCGATGGCTGACGGCTACGGGCGTCGCAGCCGAGGCGAAACTGCGTCTGCTTCACGATGTCTGTCGGCAGGGGGCCGTAGCGGCGCGCGCGAGTGCACTCGGGGCGCTCCTGCAATGGGAGGAGCCCGGCGCGACGTTCCTCTTGAAGCGCATCGCCACGGACGGCCCCGAGGACGTGCGAAACAGCGCGCGGCTCGAACTGGCACGGCGACTGCCTAACGAATACCCCCTCGATCGGCTCGTCGCCTCGCTGTTGCCGGAAGGGGCTGCGACCGGGCAGCGCACGCCGGAGGTATTGGAGACGCACGGCGCCCAAGTCGCTCGTTTCGAAGACTACTGGACGATTTTCGACAGCCTGGACCGTTCGCAACGGCAGGAGCTGGGGCGCGAGGTGCTGGCTGCCTCGTCGGACACAGCCTTGCAGTTGCGACAGCATTTGCTCAACAGCGACGCGGTCGGGAAAGTGCGTGCCCTCTGCATGACGCGGACACTCGACCTGGCTGGCGCGCTCGAGGAGGACATCTGTCGGCTGTTCAAAGACGCATCGCCGGAGGTCCGCAGCGCCGTCGTGTCGGCCCTGGGCAAGGTCGCATCCCCAGCCTCACGGCGAATCCTGTACGACGCCCTGAGCGATGACGATTCGCGCGTCCGGGCCAACGCGGTCGAGGCGATCGACTGGATGGGCGACCGATCGCCGACGGGCCGTCTGCTGCCGCTGCTGGCATCGTCCAACAATCGCGAGCGGGCCAACGCGGTGCGGGCATTGCTCAAGCTCGGCGTGCGGGAGGCGGCCGAGACGCTGCTGCGTATGCTGGCCGACGAGGATCGCACGCATCGGGTCAGCGCGCTGTGGCTCGTCGAGAACCTGGGGCTCATGCCGTTGGCGACGCGGGTCGCACGAATGGCGGCCTCGGACATCGATGCGCAGGTCCGCGCTCGGGCCGAACGGCTCGCCGGCAGACTCTATCCGGAGCCGGCCGATGAGGTGCCCACGCATGAACCGCTCCCGCAGGCGGCGGAGGTGGTGCGATCATGAATCTCTTCATGCTCGCCCAGCAGCAGGTACCGGCGTCCGGTCGCGAGATACTCGACCACGTGAGCACTGCGTTCCGGCAGTCCGACCCGCAGCTCTGGTGGAAGGTGCCGGTCGTGCTGGGGTTATTGGGTTTGGCCCTTGTGCTTGTGTGGGTGTTGGCCATCCTGGAAAGAAGGCGGCTCGAACGCGAAAATCACCCGCAGCCGACGAGGCTCTACTTCAATACGATGGCTGTGCTGAACATCGGATGGTCGGATCGCTGGTACCTGTGGCGGCTCGCACGGGCGCTCAAGCTGCCGCAGCCCGCAGCCCTGCTCATCTCCCCGGCCTATTTCGACAAGGTCGTCGCACGGTACTGCCGGATGCGGTCGTGGAACGGCGACGCGCTCCGCAACCGTTTCGCCACCATCCGAAAAACGCTCTTCGGCCAATCCGGCCAATGAGTCTCCCCGCGTGCCCGCATGCCCACGTGCTCTGACACGCACCATCGTCTACAATTTTCATATGATGCAACGGAAACTGTCGCCGGGACAAGCGGGGATCTTCGTCATCGAAGCGCTCATCGCAGGCTACCGCGCGATCCTGTCGCCCCTGCTTGTCGGCCACTGCAAGTGCATCCCGTCGTGCAGCGAGTACATGCGCCAGGCGGTCCGCGAATGGGGCGCGAAGCGAGGCCTGTGGCTGGGCATCAAACGCATCGCCCGTTGCCACCCCTTCAGCCTCGGCGGCATCGACCCGGTCCCGAGGCGGAACGAGCCGCACGAATGAATGCACGCGGTCCCTTCATTCAGCCCATCAACTGGATTATCAGTAATGCAGTTATGCCGACTGTGATGAAGACGATGAAAGGTACGAGCAACTCGGCCGATGCTGTGCGCCAGGAGCCACGGCCGTAAGGAAGCGGTTGTCTCTCAATCCGAGCCGCGCCCGTAAGGAAGCGGGACATCCTGGGGACGTGCAAACCGGGTGGTACGGGCATCTTGCCCGTTGACCTTTCAAGCTGACGGGCGAGACGCCCGTACCACCCGATAACGCCAGTGACTCGTAGCGTCCGCCCCCTCCGACTTCGCGCTGCGATTTCGCCGTTCGTGACTTCTCCGTGTCGGGCGAATCCTGTAGCGTCCGCCCCCCGTGGCGGACGTCTTCGGGACAAGCACTGGCGAACAAGCACTGGCGGACAAGCCGCCAGTGGCACCCGTATGAAGGCCCTGTACGAACCCTCCGCTCCCTTACGGTCGCGGCTCGGATGTTGCTGTCCGCTCCCTTACGGTCGCGGCTCGGATGTTGCTGTCCGCTCCCTTACGGTCGCGGCTCCCCCGCATGGCTGTCAGTCCACTTGACTGTCGGCCGATCAGCTCTGCCGTTTCAGCTCAACCAGCTTCTTGGCGATTTCCTTGGCCACTGCCTCAGCCAGGTGGTCATCGCCCGCGTGCATCGGCGAGGTATTGATAGCCTCGACATGGAATCGACCGACCTGCTTGCCGGTTTCCGTGTCTTTCAGGTGCACGAGCACGTCGAGTCGTCCTTCCGAGCGGAAGCGGCGGCTCCGCTTAGTGTGCCGAGCATGTTTGGCAACTCGGGGGTGTAAGTCCCCCGCCCAACCTGATGGAGGTGAAGGGCAAGCGACTGGCAAGGGCGTCA
>PWPN01000341.1 GCA_003557125.1 Phycisphaerae bacterium
ATCCTGATGTGCTGTGTGCATCAACACAAACCTGGCAATGTTCCAGAGCTTGTTGCAGAAGTTACGGCAATGCAGCAGACGGTCTTCGTGGAAGTGGACAATCTCCCGGTCGACGGACGCGACTTCCGCTAGCGCAAAGCGCATTGCGTCCGCTCCGTAACCAGGTATGCCATGCGGGAGTTTCTCGCGGATAGTGCGGGCGGTGGAGTCGCGCAGATGGGGATTGGTGATGGTGGTCGATCGACGCGAGATGAGCTGATCGGGAGTGACGCCGTCGATGCGATCGAGTACCGAGGTCGAACGTGTCGGACCGTGTGTAGCATCGCACTGCAGCCGGTGCACGCAGATGTTTTGGAATGGGATGTCACGCAGGAAATGGACACTGAAAAGAAGCGTGTTGGCGACCCATGTGCTGTCATGCGGGGCGGCCATAAGCAGTGATTGCGGATTCGGACAATACGCTGTGCAACTCGGCTTCGACCGGCCAACTGTTAGCACGGGCGCGAGGGCGGCTACATACGAGTGAGAGAAATGGCATACGTCACGCGTAAGGGGGAGTGCGTCGTCCAGGCCGTACATGCGACGCACTTCGAACTCGTTGCGCGCGACGAGCACGCGGCCTTTCTCGTCGTACCAAGCAGGTATGCGATGACTGCCATGCGTTCGGGAGGCTATGCGCCAATCTTGCATCCATTCCAGCGACTCTCGCAACCGCTGGGCCCAGTAGGGTGGTGCAAACTCGATGCGCCTCGCCTGGAGAGCTTCAATCGCCGGATGGACCAGTTCCTTGGTACGGATAAACCATTCGCGGATAGAGAAGGGCTCGAGCTTCGCCCCTGTTAAGGCATTATGCAGGACAGGGACTCGATGGGGCTCAGACCGGACTAGACAACCGGCGAGGGATAATTCCGCAGTGACGCGTTGACGTGCCTCGACTCGGCTCAACCCGCGATAGCGTTCGGGGACATTATCATTGGTACGACCATTCACGCCGAAGATGTCAATGGGATCCATACTGTGACGCTGGGCAATAGCATGAGCCTGGAAATCGTGTGCCGGGACTAGACTTACGCAACCGCTGCCGAAGTCTGGGTCGATCTCTTTGTCGCCGACAATGGGAAGCCAGCGCTCGGTGAGGGGCAGTTTTACACGTTGCCCGACGAGGTGGGTCCAGCGGGTATCCTTGGGATTGACGGCGAAGCCGGTGACGGCTAGGAGTGTCTCTGGGCGAGTGGTTGTGATGTGAATGTCTTCTGCGCTGTCGACCAACGGACAGCGCAGGTACCACAAATAGCCCTCCTCAGTGGTTGTGTGAGTTTCGATCTCCGCGGAAATGTCTTGGCGTATCGGGTCCCAATGGACCATCCTGTGACTGCGATAGATCACACCCTCATTGAAAAGGTGCACGAAGGTTTCAGTGAGTGCAGCGGTGGCCTCGGTATGAGAGAGCGGGCAGGTGTAAGGGCCACTTCGCATTATTCCCAGACGGGACTTCTCGCGCGTGAGCCGCTCGCGTGATTGACCGGCATGCGACTTGAGGTTGACGTTCGCCGCTGTGTGAGGGCCTTGGCCAGGATTGGAAGGCGGCGGCGACCCGGTGATCGGAGGACTACCCGTGGCATCACGTGCGCTGGGGTGTGTACGCAGGGCGATGCCACGCATTTGGGTATAGCGAACGAGGATGTCCAGGAGGACGCCGCGGAACGCCTCGTCCATGGTCAGCTCTTCCTGACCGGCTCTCGGCGGAAGGTGGCTCGCCGTATAGCGGTACTTCTGGTGTTCCCAGACGCCTTGCCAGTGACGTTCCACGGATTTCGGATCGTATCGTTTTGTTAGGATCATGGTCCCAACCGGTCGGGTTGCAAATGTGCGCTTTCTTAGGCGGCGTGTTGGGTCATAGCCGCGGTCCCCTGTATAGCCTCGTGCGTCTGTCCGGACACGCAGATCCACAAACGGGAGGGGAGGGCCCCTCGAGCCAAAGTGCAGAGGATGGCATCAGCCGAGACGGGTGAGAACCCCGGCGGAATGGATCCGTACCGCCGTGGGCCAGGACCTGAAGCCGACAGACGATCGGCGCATTGTGGAACTACTGGTGCTGACGACCGGGGGGGATGGACGTTCGTTCTCCGCCGGTCCATTGGGTGTTCATGCTGGGCGCTCCACGGAGAGGGGTGGCTGGACCGCCCGCCAGCGGTAGTCACCGCGCACTCGACCGGTGCATTGGCGTTAACCTCGGGTTAGGCTATATAGAATATAGAGGAGGCCCAGAAATCGTAGCGGCAGTCGTACCCTGCCGGCCCGGGTTGGGCACCCGGCGCTGCGGGTAACGCTTGCGGACTGACTCGGGTGTATTACCTGCGTGGTCGCTAGCGAGGTGACCGCTAAGGGTTGACAAATGCGCTAGGCATATGGCTGCGCGGCGTCTTGAACCCACTTGCGGCGATCTGCGCCGAGGGTGGGGCCGTGAATATGGGGCTCTAGCGGTATGGCGGCCCAGGGCTCTTCGACATCAATCAGGTGTCGCAGCTCTCGGCCGAGGTTCTCACCCCTGTGCTCAGGCAATACACGCTTACAATCGGCACGCATGACCAGTGATGTTGGCCTGACAATCGGTCGCGGCGACACTCTCAGCGCGCGTCCTGAGCGGGTGGGCCGCAATGGGACTGCAAATGGCCGGCGGGCGAACCGATATAGGAGGCGTTGATGGTAATGAGGCGCCGTTTTGGCGATTGGTTCCGCCAACAGCACGAGTCCCGTCTTTGGTATCGGCGTCTGCACCAGCAGACGCATGCCTGGCGCCAGTCGGGCTCGCCGGACGAGTTGTGGCGTGGAGCGGTCTTGGAAGAAGCGGAGCGCCGAGTTGCCGCCGTTTCGGCCGCAGGGCTTAGCAATGACCAAAGAGAGTTCCTTGCGCAGTCGCGCGCTGATGAACGTGCTGCCGCCATTTGGCACGATCTGGGCATCCGCCGCCGCTTCCACGAGGCGCTGGTTGATCTCGCAAAGGCGGACGAGCGCACGCGAACGGCGGTCGCCCGCCAGTTGCCGGAGCGTGAAATCCGGCAAATCATCTTCGCCGCGCAGCCCCGAGCCATTGTCCGCGCACTTGCCGGATTATCGCCGGGGCGTCGCGACTGGCTTATCGACCTTCTCGGGAGCTTGCCCCGCCGGTCAGGCGATGAAAGCCTCAGTGTCGCGCTCGGGCATCTCGCAATAGAACTTGAAAGCACCGACCGTGTGGATCGGGTCTTTGACGCCATCCACGCCTCGACCGATCCGGTGCAGTTGGAAGTCCTCGGCAAGGGGCTCGCCATGTTGGTTGCCAAGGCGGCCCCGGAGCAAGCCGAGGCCGTGACCCGGAACATCATGGAGGCTCTTGGTGCCTCGTCCGATCTTCATCGGATGAAAGCCCTGAGTGAAGGGGTTGCCGCACCTGCCGCCATGACCTATCCGGAGCAAGCTGAGAAGGCGTTCGTCACTGTCCTCAACGCCGTCAAGGCCGAAACCCGACCGGGGCATGTGCCGGCTCTAGGAGAGGGGCTTGCAGCGCTTGCCGCAGGGTTCGGTCCCGAACATGCTGAGGCTATCATTCTACTCGCCGTGGACGTGTTGAAGGCATCAACCGATCATGGTGGGGAGCAGGTACTTGTCCAATGCCTGGCTGTCCTGGCCGTCAAGGCTCGTCCCGAGCAGATCGATAAGACGCTTCGGGCCCTTCTGGAAGACGTCAACGCGGCTACGGATCCGCGCGAGGGTCGTGCTCTTGCTCGCGGAGTTGTCGCCCTAGCCCTTGGCGCTCGACCTCAACAGATCGAGACAATAATTGGCGTAATCTTGACTGGGCTCAATGTCCCAGAGCGCTCGTTCACGTTGGAGGACGTTGGTGATTTGCTGACCGAGCTCGTTGCCAATACCCGGCACGATTCAAAGGAATATATCACCCTGACCGCACTCAGTGCGCTCACGGACACGAAGTGCCCGGACCGGGTGGAAATTCTTTGTAACGTACTTGCCGCGCTCCCATTGCCACTTTCACGGGAGCAGGCAAATGTCACTACGGGTCCCATCCTGAAGGCGCTCAATACATCGCGGGACCCCGACCAAGTGGAAAGCCTTTGTAAGGCGCTTGCGGAGTTCTCGCGGGAGACTTCGTTGGAACAAGTCGAGACCGCGGTTGGTGCGGTACTGGATGCTGCTGACGCCGCGACGCATCGAGCACAGATTGAAGGCCTTGGCGAAGCGTTGGCGGCGCTTGCCGCCAAGATACCGCCCAGTCGCACCGCGGACGAGGGTCCCATACTCCTCCCGGCCATCTGCGCCGCCACTCACGGC
>PWPN01000232.1 GCA_003557125.1 Phycisphaerae bacterium
GGCCCTTCCCGGATCAGCAGGAGAGCCGCCACGCCCTCGCGTTCGGCCACATTATAGCCGTCCACGGGCCCTAGAACCATCAATGCGGTCGCCCATGCATCCGCCGACTGGCAATCGGAGGCAAGGACTGTCACGGCCGTCAGGTTGTGTGCCACGGGCCGACCCGACCGCGGATCGATCGTGTGCGAAATATGTCGGCCGTCGTGCAGGTAATAGTTCCGATAATCGCCCGATGTGGCCATGGCCACGTCCGTCAGCTCGAGCACGGTATGAATCGACCGCGTTTCGGTGCTCGGATTCTCCACGCCGAGACGCCACAGGGCGCCGGACTGTCGCCAGCCGCCGACACGGACCTCACCGCCGACTTCGACGAGGTAGTCGAAAATGCCCTTGCTCTCCAAAGCCCCGGCGACCCGGTCGGCCCCGTACCCCTTGGCGATCCCTCCGAGATTGATAAAGACCTCGGGGTGGGCTTTCGTGACGGTCCGGGCATCCGGGTCGATCGCGATGAGCTGATAGCCGACCCGCTCGCGGAGCCGGTCGATTTCCTCATCGGTCGGCAACGTCACCGGCCTCGATTCCGGTCCGAACCCGTACGCGTTGACGATGGGCCCTACCGTGACGTCGAACGCTCCATCGCTGGCCCGGCTGATGGCCCATGCCCGTTCGAGCACGTACATCAGCGATTCGGAGACGACCATCGGTTCCGGGTCGGCGTGCGCATTGAGCAGCGACAGTTCCGAATCCGATCGATAGATCGACATGTGCGAGTTGACATCCTCAAGTGCCTCTTCGATCGCTTCGGCGAGGGCGTTTCGGAAGTTCGGATCGCCAGCCCGGGCGGGATCGAGCACGCACAGGACCGAATACGTCGTGCCCATCGTTCCGCCCGAGATGCGGACGATCTGCTCGCTCGGCTGTCGCACGACAAGCCAGGCGAGTGCTGCCAGAATGCATACCAGCACGAGGCTGCGGCGCACCCACGGACCGCATCGGTGAGTGGGGGTGTCTGCCTTGATTTCATGCGTCCCTGACGTCACGAAAACACTCCTTAAACGAGCTTACCATCGCATTTCAGCTATTCCACCCATCCCAACGTAACACAATCCGGAACGCTTCACGAGCACAAGATAGCGTTCCTACAATGCCTACGAATTTCACCTGTCGCAGATCGGAAAACGGCTGCCACGGCACGCCGCGTCCACCCTGGCAGGGAACGACCGCGCACCTCCTGTAGCGGACGCCCCCCCGTGGCGGCCGTCCTTTGCAGGGATAAGCACTGGCGAACAAGCCGCCTGTGGCACCCTGTGCACGTCACGCATCCTCCGGCCAACCCTCCTGGCCGAGCAGTTTCACGAAGCAACACGGCAGTCGGCGGGTCTCGGTCAGGCTGCGGCCATGCCGATCCACGATGACGAGGATCTGCTGTTCGGTCGGCCCCACGGGAATGACGAGGCGCCCCCCGTCGGCGAGCTGATCGACGAGGCTGGACGGCACTTCCGGCGCCGAAGCTGTCACCATGATCCGGTCGTACGGTGCGAACTCAGGCCAACCCATCGTACCGTCGGCCACCCGGTACGAGACATTGCGTACGCCCAGCGCGTCGAGCCGCTGACGCGCCTGTTCGAGCAACGGGGCGACCCGCTCGACGGTGTAGATATGCTGCCCCAGATACGCAAGAACGGCTGCCTGATAGCCCGATCCTGTGCCGATCTCCAACACCTTGTGCGTATTCCGCACCTCGAGCGCATCGGTCATCGCAGCCACGATGTAGGGCTGGGAGATCGTCTGGTCGCATTCGATCGGGAGGGCACGATCCGCAAAGGCGTCATCAAAGTCGCAGGCTCGCACGAATCGTTCGCGCGGGACGGCTGTCATCGCTTCGAGAACGCGTGCATCAGTGATCCCCCGTGCACGAACCTGCTGATTGACCATACGGAGTCGAGCTGCAAGGTTGGGGTCTTCAGGCATGAGCCGCACATCTCCCACGTGGCCATGCGGCCCGGGCGGCGGCCGATCGCATTCAGCCGGACGGGGTCGGGACGGTCGGCCGGGCACCCAGTTTCCGCAGCATCATCTCGTAAAACTGCCGCGCGACCGCCTGCTCGGCTTTGACGACTTCATCGGCACCGAGCTGAAAGGCCCGCATCCCCGAAGACAGATAACTCGTCCGCGCGACAATGTAAATGCCGTGCTTCATCGATCGTGCCAGCTGCGTCGCTTCCAGGACGGCTGCCTCATCGGGAATGGTCAGCGCCAGGACGGAGGCCTTGTCGATGCCGGCCTTGCCAAGTGTCTCGGGATTGGCGATATCCCCTTCGATCGCCTCGCGGCCGAGCTCGCGCTGCGAAGCGATCGTCTCGGGGTTCGTATCGACGATGACGTAGTCGATTCCGTGCCGGTTGAAGATGTCGGCGATCCAACGGCCGGCCAGCCCGAAACCGGCGATGATGACCTTGCCGAATTCCACATCGGGCGCTTCCGGCTCGGCCATCTCCGCCACGCGCACGCACACGGCTGTCCCGTCCGGCCAATCCACCGGAGCGGACAGTCGAATCATGCCGTGCTCGTACGTTCCGAGATACTCGGACTTCTCAGGTGCTTCTAAAGTCGCTTCAAGTACGCGGGACATCGTTGCTCCCCCGTGCATCGCCATGTGCTTTTATCGTCCAACTCGGGCTGATATTTCAATTCAACCACCTGTTGCCCAACGCCGACCGGATATAAACAGGTCAGCGCCGAAAACCCGTCATCACAGCTGAAAACAGATGCGGAGGCTCACCTTGCCGTTGTGCCTGACCTCGAATGCATGCCTCGAATCGACGCTTGCCCTTTGAGATGATCTTACAATCCTGGTGCCCACAAGGCCAGTAAATTATCTTAAATACTTGTGATTTATGATTTTATGACCGGCGAGGCGACGATTTCGCATCCCCACGCGGCCGACGACGGGTTCATGAGGGAAATCGGCCAGTGGCGCCGGGCGACGGATGGGAAGGCTCTCGTCAGGACGACAGGCAGACGCACAGCCGGATTCGGTGCAGGTGGATTCAATAAAGACAGCCGTCCGCCTCGCTTTCGGGTGAAACCTCGTCCCAGAGAATCTGATGGCTGAAAAACACCGGCCCGTCCGTGCAGCAGAGCCGATACGTCCAGCCCTCCGGGTCGGCGTCATCGCGTATCCGCGTTACGCAGGACTGGCAGGTTCCCATCCCGCAGGCCATCATCCGCTCCATGGAGACCTGGCAGGTCACGCTGCGGGCGTCGCACGCTTCGGCCACGGCCCGCATCATCGGCTCGGGCCCGCAGGTGTAGACCACCGCCTGCGCGCGTTGTTCGGGGTGCGCGTCGAGGTAGGCGGCGAACTGTTCGGGGATTCGGCCGACCGCCCCGAGCGAGCCGTCGTCGGTGCTGATCAGCGTGGGAATCCCCCACCGATCGAACTCCTCGACGCCCGGCTGAGGTTCGCAACCGGAGCGATCGAACTTCGGCATCAATCGCAAAGGAAGCAGGTCGGCCGAACGGGCACCGCAGAAGGCAATCGCCTGCTTATCGGCACGGTGAACGAACTCAGCCATCCACAAAATGGGGGGAAGACCTACCCCTCCACCGACCAGCCACGCGAGGGGCCGATCCGGATCGATCCGGAAGGGTCGGCCGAGCGGACCGAGAACCTCGACCTCGTCGCCCTCATTCAAACCCGCCAGCCAGCGGGTACCCTGACCGACCACCCGCAACATGATGGCGATCCGACTGACGTCGCCGTTGCGTTCGAGGCCCCCGATGCTGAACGGCCGACGGATCAGCACCGGGCCGCTGCCCAGGGCATCATCCGGCGCGCTGCAACGGATCTGAAGGAATTGGCCCGGCGTAGCCTCCGGAAAATCGCGCGCTTCCAGAGTCAGCCTGCGGTGTTCCCGGCAGAGCGGCGTGTTGGCCACGACGCGCGTTCGGAAGCTTCCTTTGACGATCGAATTCGGACTGCCCGTCTTTTTCTCAGCCATGCGATGCTCCGAGACGGCAGGAACCGGACCTGCTCATCGTGTGTGCGATTGCAGTGGGGATTGTGCTCTGAACTGCTTTTCAAGACAAGTCGGTGACGGGTATCCCTGCACTCTCAAGCTCACGGCTGGCTGGCTGGGGACTTCGCTGACCGAACTATTCAACTTTGCGAGAACTCTTTTTTCTCACGTTCCCGGATCGGATTCGGGATCCGAACCGTGCAGCAGGATACCGGCGTATCCGACGGCGTCGGCAGTGGAGCCGAGCTGATCGCGGAGCACTTCCGCGCTGCTCGTGTGCCGGAGGAGCATGCCTTCGTTCGCACC
>PWPN01000239.1 GCA_003557125.1 Phycisphaerae bacterium
CCGCCCGTCGGCGGCCAGACCGGCGCGACGAGCGAGCCGATGACCAGGCCCCGCGCGCCGATCTTGTCCGCGAGCCGTTTCAGATCATCGTCGGACGAATCGATGTCCACGTGCGGCGCGCACAGGAACAGGTCGATGCCGTCGAAGCGGACGCCGTCCGCCCGGGCCGAGGCTGTCAGATCGAGCATCGTATCCAGCTCGATGAGCGGCTCCTCGGCATCAGGGCCCTTGCCGACCACGCCCGGCCATGCCGCGTTGTGAAGTTTCGGATAGGTGTTCGCGGGATTGGAAGAAGACATCTTTCACCTCAATAGTTCGAGTTGAAAAAGAAAATAAGCATTACAGAAGCGACACGAATTTCTCGACGGTGATCCCCGCTTCTCGGATCAGTTTCCGTAGCGTTCCCTTGGCCAACTCACGATGGCGGGGTACGCTGAGCCGGCGATGCGGCGGATCGTTCTGCCGCAGAATCAGATGACTGCCGCTCTGGTGGTCGAGAGAGTAACCGCACTTCTCGAACACGCGCACCGCATCCTGCCCTGAAATCGCCGGCAGTTTGCTCAAAGCGTGACCTCCACGGTGTCTTCCCAGATGGCCGGCGGGATCGGCTCATCGTGCTTCTGGAGGCTGGCCAGGTAACCGGCGATCGCATCTTTGATGTTGTGCAGGGCTTCGTCGCGCGTGCTCCCCTGGCTGATACAACCTGGCAACGCGGGGCACTCGGCCACGAAAGCACCATCCTCATCCTGTTCGATCAGCACGCGATAGCGCATCGCATCATTCCTCAATCCACCGTTCGGCTTTCAATTTGCCTGCTTCCTGTAGTCGCCCACGTCGGGCATGTTGTCGTGGACGTCCGGGCCGAAGTAGCGCAGACCGACGAGCGGCTCGTTGCCGGTATTCTCGATCTCGACGCCCGCGACGGCTGCTTCGTGCGAGATGAAGACCTCGTCCTCGGTCTCCTGGCCGAAGCGGATCGTCACCGGCGTCTGGAGTCGCATCTTGCCGATTCGGCCGCTGCCCTGAATGGTGATCCATCCGCTCGCGCCGGGGTCCTTGAGCGTACACTTGGCACCCGGCTCGATGACCAGCTCCTTGGCGCTGACGAACTGATGACCGTCGCCCTTTCCGTAGCAGATCCAACGGTCCGTGTAACCCGGCCCGCTGGTAGCCTTGTCCACGATCGGCACGAGGTGGTTGTGCTCGACGAAGTGCGTATCGACGTTCTTGTCCCAGTCGAGCTGTTCGATGATGTAGTCGAGATCCTGGTGCTTGTCCTTGGGAACGTCCTTGACAAGAAGATCCCACGGCACGAACCGCCCCTCGACGATGTTCTGGAACATCCCGAACACGTCCGAGCCCCACTGCGGCTCATAGGTGCACAGCGAACCCGGCGCATGAAGGACGCCGGCCGGGATGAGCCAGCCGGTCCCGCGTTTGAGCCGATAGGCCCGCGACAGGTCGAGGATGCCGTTGTCGCCCTTGTTCCAGTTTTCGAGGCAACGGCGGAGATCCTGCTTGCTCGTGCCCGGCTCGAGCCCCATGAACGTATAAGGAAAATTGTTATCGACGTTGTTCAGCTGCGGAGGGAAATAGTACATTTCGGGCTTGCCCTCCTGGTCGGTCAGGCGGGCGTGCTCGGGCTTCTGATGCATGTGGTGCGGGATCGGGCCCATGTTGTCGAAGAACTTCGAGTACACCGGCCAGCGGTTGTACTTGGCGAACATGTCCTTGCCGATGAGCCGATCGCCGGCCGTGGCCACCGCGTCGCGCAGCAGAAACCGCCGACCCTCGAAAATCGCGTAGCTGAGCCCCTCATCCGGCGTGCGGTTCTCGTTCATCGCCTCGGTCGTGCTGGCGAACCAGCGTTCGTCGATGCCGCCCCGGTCGGCCCCGAGGGCATAATAATCGGCCGGGTGGAGCTTGATCCGACGGCCGGGGTGCAGGAAGCTGCGCGGCACCCAGGCCGGTGCGAGGCGAAGAAGCCCCCCGCCCGCGTCCAGGGCGGAATCGAGAACCTTGTCCAGCTTTTCCGTCACGACCGGTTTGGGTTGATTTTCGGGCATGTGTCTGTTCCCATAAAAGGTTTCGAGATAGGACCGTTTTAAACACAGGAATAACGGGCCGAACTGGGGGTGTCAAGCGATAATCTGCCTGTGAGCGAAGGTCCCAAACGAGCCAAAGCCCGCCCGACGTAGCCGATTGCGAATTGTTGCTTTCAGACGATCCAAGGTATTGTAAACGGGACACAGCGTAGAGATCGCCTCGGCCGACATCGTCGGAACCGGATCAGCGGAGCCGGAATAGCGCCAGCGAGCGGTCGGCCAGATCGTATGCTTCACCGCCGCGGAGAAGCCGCTGGCGGCGCGTGCCCTCGGGTTCGCGCGTGTCGAAGAGCAGATCCCACCGTTGCGTCCCGCGCAACGTGGGCAGAACGAACGTGACGGACGTTCCGTCCGCGTTCAAAAGCATCAGCAGCGTTTCATCGACGATCCGATTGCCCCGCGTATCGATCTCGTCGATCCCGTCGCCGGCCAGCCGGAGGCCGAAACATTTCAGATCCGAGTCGCTCCAATCCGCATCGGTCATCTCATGGCCGTCGGGACGTATCCAGGCGAGATCCTTGACTTCCGAGCCGCTGATCCGGCGTCCCTGGAAGAATTTGCGCCGCCTCAGAACGGGCCTTTCATGAAACATCGCTGCCAGCGTTCGCGTGAACTTGAGCAGGTCGCGCGCTTCCTTATCGAGTTCCCAGTTGACCCACGAGATTTCGTTGTCCTGGCAGTAGGGGTTGTTGTTGCCGTTCTGGGTACGGTTGATCTCGTCCCCGCCGCAGAGCATCGGCACGCCCTGCGACAGGAACAGCGTCGCCAGGAAATTGCGCTGCTGACGGGCGCGAAGCGTGCGGATCTCCGGGTCGTCCGTGGGGCCTTCCGCACCGCAGTTCCAGCTCAGATTGTGGTCGGTCCCGTCTCGGCTGTCTTCCTGGTTGGCCTCGTTGTGTTTTTCGTTGTAGCTGACGAGGTCGCGCAGCGTAAAGCCGTCGTGGGCTGTGACGAAGTTGATGCTCGCATAAGGGCGACGGCTCGTCTGTTCGTAGAGGTCGCTGCTGCCGGTGAGCCGATAGGCCAGGTCCGCGACCTGGCCCGGGTCGCCCTTCCAATACCGCCGTACCGTATCGCGGTACTTGCCGTTCCACTCGGCCCAGAGGACGGGGAAGTTGCCGACCTGGTAGCCGCCCTCGCCGAGATCCCACGGCTCGGCGATGAGCTTGACCTGCGAAAGAACGGGGTCCTGGTGGATGATGTCGAAAAACGCACCGAGGCGGTTTACGTCGTGCAACTCGCGCGCCAGCGCCGAAGCCAGGTCGAACCGGAACCCGTCGACGTGCATTTCGAGCACCCAGTAGCGCAGACTGTCCATGATGAGCTGGAGCACGCGCGGGTGGGTCATGTTGAGCGAGTTCCCACAGCCGGTGTAATCGACGTAGTAGCGGCGGTCCTCTTCGGAAAGTCGATAATAGGCCGAATTATCGATCCCTCGGAAACACAGCGTGGGGCCCATGTGGTGCCCTTCCGCGGTATGGTTGTAGACGACGTCGAGGATCACCTCCATCCCCTCGCGGTGGAGTGTGCGGACCATGCTCTTGAACTCGTTGGCCTGCTGGCCGAGGACTCCGGACTGGGCGTACCGCACATCGGGAGCGAAGTACCCGATCGAATTGTAGCCCCAGTAGTTGGTGAGTCCCTGATCGACAAGGTACCGGTCGGCGACGAACTGGTGGACGGGCATCAACTCGATCGCGGTGACACCGAGCTTGTGGAGGTAGTCGATCACCGGTTGGCAGCTCAGCCCCGCGAAGGTACCGCGCAGCTCTGGCGGCACTTGCGGGTGGCGGGCCGTGAAGCCTTTGACGTGCAGCTCGTAGATAATCGTCTGGTGCCACTGTGTCCGGGGAGGCCGATCGTCGCCCCAACTGAAAGCCGGGTCGATCACCACCGATTTGGGCACATGCGGCGCGCTGTCCCGCCCGTCCCAGGACAAGTCCTCGTCCTCATGCCCGATCTCGTACCCGAAGGTGCTGTCGTTCCACTGGATCGTCCCGGCAATGGCCTTGGCATAGGGATCGAGCAACAGCTTGGAGGGGTTGAAACGGTGGCCGGCCGAAGGTTCGTAAGGCCCATGCACCCGGTAACCATAAAGCAGCCCCGGGCGCGCATCCGGCAGATAAACGTGCCAGACCTGGTCGGTGTGTTCGGTCATCCAGACCTTGGCGGTCTCCTGCCGCCCGTCCTCCCCGTCGAAAAGGCACAGTTCGACACCCGTCGCATTCTCCGAAAACAGCGCGAAGTTCACGCCGCCGCCGTCCCATGTCGCTCCGAGCGGATAAGGTTTGCCGGGCCATACGTTCATGATCGAGACTCCTTTTTCAACGCCCCTGTTCGCAAAGGCAGATGGACCCCCCGACGACTCAGCCGTTCAGTCGCGATCGATATCGGACGCGTCAGGCCCCAGGATGACAACGCTCTCGGCCGGCAGTTCCATGTGACCGGGTAGCCGCCGAATCGGATCCTGGGAGCATAGCAGGCAACTTTGGGGCCGGTGACTGTCCACGGGGATTTCCCGGGGCTCGTCGGCGAAATTGCACAGCACGGTGATGGCGCCCCGCTCGACGACGAGCCAACGCGCCTGCTCGTCGAAATGCGTCCGGACGCGGTCGAGTCTCCCGTCGAGAAGATCCTTGTTTCGTTTTCGCAGGCGAATGAGTCGGCCATGCCAGTCGAGCAGGTCGCGATGCGGTGCGCGTTCGCGCTCGGCCCACTCGAGTTTCGAGCGTCGGAAGGTCGCAACGTCCTGCGGGTCGGGAATATCCTGGGGCTTCCACCCGAAGGCTGCGAATTCCGAACGCCTCCCTTCGCGGACCGCGCGAGCGAGTTCCGGATCGGCATGGTCCGTGAAATAGAGGAAGGGCGCCGTCGCGCCCCATTCCTCGCCCTGAAACCACATCGGCACAAAAGGCGAGGTGGCCACGAGGGCAGCGCCGATCTTCAGAGCCCCGACGCTCATGAGATGGCTGCTCCGGTCGCCCGTCGCACGGTTGCCGACCTGGTCGTGGTTCTGGAGGTAGCCGAGGAACCGATGCCCGCTCAAACCTGCGGGCGGCCGACCGTGACGGCGACGACGCGCGACCGAATAGCGACCGTCGTACACGTACGCCTCGCACAAGGCCTTGGCCAGGTCGGCGAGTTTCCCGAAGTCCAGGTAGTAGCCCGCCCGTTCGCCCGTCAGCAGCGCGTGAAGCGCATGATGAAAATCGTCGCTCCATTGCGCATCGAGTCCGAAGCCCCCCGCCTCGCGCGGGCGGACGAGACGCGGGTCGTTCAGATCGCTTTCGGCGATGAGCACGAGATGCCTGCCGAGACGGGCCTGAAGCGCGTCCGCCTGGGTCGCCAACTGTTCGAGAAAGTGGACAGCCGACTTGTCGAGCATCGCATGGACAGCGTCGATGCGGAGACCGTCGAAATGGTAGTCGCGCAGCCACATTAACGCGTTGTCGCAGAAGAACTGCCGCACCGGGTCGCTGAACGGGCCGTCGAAATTGATGGCCTTGCCCCATGGCGTCGTGTAATGGTCCGTAAAGTAAGGCCCGTATTGTTCGAGATAATTGCCGACCGGGCCGAGGTGGTTGTAGACCACGTCGAGCAGCACCGCCAGGCCGCGTTGGTGACATGCGTCCACGAGCCGTTTCAAACCCGTCGGGCCGCCGTACGCGTGATGCGGTGCAAAGAGCGCGACCCCATCGTAGCCCCAGCCCGCGTCCCCCGAAAACTCGGCCACGGGCATGAGCTCGACGTGCGTGACACCGAGTGACACGAGATGGTCGAGCTTATCACGGATGGCCTCGAAGGTCCCCTCGGGCGTGAAGGTGCCCACGTGCAGTTCGTACACGATGGCCGAGGCCAGCGGAGGAGGCTGCCAGTTACGATCGTGCCATTCGAAGAGCGTGTGATCCACGACGCGCGACGGCCCGTGAACGCCCTCCGGCTGCCAGGGCGAACGCGGGTCGGGCAGCGGAGGGCCGTCGTCGACGCGAAACGCGTAATCCGTACCGTCTTCAGCGTCCGCCTCGACGGACCACCACCCGTCCGGTTCCGCGCGCAGGGCCCGACGTCGGCCGCCGATCTCCAGCTCGAGCTCACGGGCCTTGGGCGCCCAGACGCGGAACGTTCTCATCACGGGCCATCCTTTCGATACAGCAGCGCCACGGGGAAGTGAGCGAACAGGTCGCCGACGGGCATCTCCGAAGTCGCGACACGCGCGTCCGTCAGCACGTTCACCCAATCCCCGGACGGCAGCGCGAGCGAAGTATCGTCCCACCCTTGGCCGAGGCCGTAGACGAGCCGGGGAACGACGGTCACCGCCCGTAGGCCGCGGACGAAGGCGACGACGTGCGCTGCCTTGGCTCCGCGCGCTTCGAGCGGCTCGTAACGGCCTTGCGGGCCGAAAACCTCCGGGGCCTGCCGTCGCAGTACAAGTGCCCGATGAATCACCCAGAGCTTGGGCAACCCCTCTTCGACGCGCTCCCACACCTGCTCCGGCTTCAACGCTCGCAGTTCATCCAGCAGACGCCTCCGGGCAGCATAGTCGACGGGCCGTCGGTTGTCCGGATCCACGAGGCTCAAGTCCCACAGCTCCGAGCCCTGATAGATGTCCGGCACGCCCGGGGCCGTCAGCTTCAACAGCGTCTGCGCGAGCGCATTGATACGCCCCATCGCGATGAGCGGCGCGACGAATGCATGCACGTCGGCCATGAACGCACCGTCGCCCATTGCGCCGACGACGAATTCCTGAAGCCGCTGCTCATAGCTCGGCTGGGGGTCCTGCCAGCTCGTATGGACCTTGGCTTCGCGGGCCGCCTTGTGCATGTAGGCGGTCATTCTCATGGCGTCGATCGGCCAGGCGCCCACGAGCGTCTGGTAGAAAAGGTACTCGTCGTTGGGGTCGGGCATCCCGTCGCGGCGGTGGCGTGCATTGAGCGCGGCCCATCGATCGACCGCCTCGGCCCAGGAGCCCGCCATTTCCGAGAGCAGATCGAGCCGTGCCCGCACGTCGAGGCTGCGCTTCGTGTCGTGGGTCGAGTCGGCCAGCATCGTCCGAGGCCAATGGGCGCGCGTTTCCGCGCAGTACGCATGGAACTCGGTCGGCGAGACCCCGAAGCGCCCCACGTCGCCGCCGACCTCGTTGAGGGCGACGAGCCGATTGAAACAATAGCACACGGTATCCTCGACCCCTTTGGCCATCGCCGGGCCGGTCAGTTGCTGAAAGCTCGTGACGAACGCGCTTTCCCGCGGGCCTTGGATCTTGAGCGTCAGCAGCTCGCGAATGAAAGACAGCAGGAGGCCGTTGAAATCGGGACGCCGCCGCTGAACGGTTTCCACAGCCAGCGTCGCGATGCGGAGATCCTCGGCATCCACAGCCCCGCGTTCAGGACAGACGTAGGTGCGGTAGACCGGAAAGGCAGCGATCAGCTCGACGAGTACGTCCGCCCATTCGGTCATTGTTCGATCCCGGTGCGCGGGATAACGCGAAGCGATGGCGTTCAGAAGCTCGGCCAGTCGCTTCACGTCGCCGGCCAGGCTCGCGCGCAGGACAAGCCGTTTCTTGTCGGCTACGCATTTTTCCGGATCGACGTTGCGGCCGGTGAAACGCTGGTAGAACTCCGTAAGAGACCCTTCGGCAGCGGGATCGATGAACAGCCCGCCTGCCATGTTGAGAAAATCGTAGCCCGTCGTCCCGTGCACGGGCCACGACGTGCGAAGCGATTCGCCCGGCTCGAGGATCTTTTCGACGATCCGCCACGTCTCCGGCGCTTCGGCCGCGAGGCGGTCGAGATACCCTTGCGGATCGGCCAGGCCGTCGATGTGATCGACGCGCAATCCGTCGAGCCGCCCCTCGCGGACCCATTCGAGAATCGTGCGATGCACGTCCTCGAAGACGCGTTCTTCTTCGACGCGCAGCCCCACGAGCGTGTCGATATCGAAGAAGCGCCGGTACCCGACCCGCTGCTGCGACGTGCGCCAGAACGCGAGCCGATAGTTCTGCCGATCGAGCAGCCGCGCCAGTGCCGCCCGGTCCGCGTTCAGGTTGGCCAACTGCGCATCGATGGCCACCGCGACGTTCGGCTCTTCACGGCACAGGCGGTCGAGCCGGTCATAAATCTGCTGTTTCATGCGGTGCCTCTCCAGGCACCCGTCCCGGTCGGTCGGTTCGGGACGCGGCAACCGCCGTAAGTCGACGCCGATCGGGATCAGCGACGGGCATCGGCCCGGCCGTACGGTTCGTTCCATCAGCTCGGCCAATGTCTTGGGCGAGAGCGGATACGCGTGCTCGTAATAGCGGACGAGCACGCGCCCGCCGTCCCGCGCCAGCTCGATCGCACCGCCTTGGACGAGTGCTTCGAGAGGCTCGCCGAGGACCGGCACGAGGACGATTTCGTGCGTCGCATCGTCGGTGGGTTGCCAGAAAATATCGAAATAAACAGCATAGGGGCTGAGTCGGCCGTCCTCGAGCACATCCCACCACCACGGGTTCGCCCGCCCGGCCACTGCCATGTGATTCGGCACGATATCGAGCACCCAGCCGAGGCCCGAACGTTTCAGCGCTTCGCCGAACCGCGCGAAGGCATCCCTGCCGCCGAGCTCCTCGTTCACGCGTGTGGGATCGACCACGTCGTAGCCATGCGTGCTGCCCGCGACAGCCTGCAGGCACGGCGAGGTGTACACGTGCGAGACACCCAGCGCAGCGAGGTAGTCCGCCGCCTGGGCCGCCTCGTTCAGGCCCCAGTCAGCCGTCAGCTGCACGCGGTATGTCGCGACAAGGTGATCGTCCCGCATGGTGCATCCACGTCCTGTCAGTCATCGCGCGGAACCGCCCCCGACGCACTCGATATCAGCCCGGCTTTTCCGTTGAGGGCTTGCACACGATCATGCCCAGGGGCGGCAACGTCAGCGTCAGCGACACGTGTTGATTGTGTGCAGCCACGGGGGCTGCCTCGACGCCGCCGAGGTTGCCCTGTCCGCTCCCGCCGTAGTCCTGCGCGTCGCTGTTGAGGATCTCGTCCCACCAGCCGTCATGAGGCACTCCGATCCGATAGTTATAGCGCGGCACGGGCGTAAAATTGAAAACGAAAAGCAGAATGTCGTCCGGATCGGTGCCCTTCCGCTGAAAACTGATGACGCTGTTTTCGTTGTCGCTGCAATCGACCCACTCGAAACCTTCATGCGCGACATCCCGGACGTGAAGCGCCGGCTCGCGTCGGTACAGGTCGTTGAGGTGCGATACCCACGTCCGAAGCTGAGCGTGGTTCGGCGCATCGAGCAGATGCCAGTCGAGGCTCGCGTCGTGGTTCCATTCGCCGCGCTGGCCGAACTCGGCGCCCATGAACAGCAGTTTTTTGCCCGGCTGCGCGTACATGTAGCCGTACAGCAGCCGCAGGTTCGCGAACTTCTGCCAGTCATCGCCGCCGCTCATTTTGGCAAGCAGCGACCCCTTGCCGTGAACGACTTCGTCGTGCGAAAGCGGCAGGGTAAAGTTTTCCGAAAACGCGTACATCATCCGGAACGTCAGCTTATCCTGGTGGTACCGCCGATGGACCGGGTCCTGCCTCATGTAGCCGAGCGTGTCATGCATCCATCCCATGTCCCACTTGAAACCGAACCCCAGCCCCCCCACGTACGTCGGCCGTGCCACCATCGGCCAGGAGGTCGATTCCTCGGCGAACGTCTGGACGTCCGGGTGCTCCTTGTAGATCTCCTCGTTCATCGTCCGCAGGAAGTCGATGGCTTCGAGATTTTCGCGCCCGCCGAACTTGTTCGGAATCCATTGGCCGCTGGTGCGCGAGTAATCGAGGTAGAGCATCGACGCGACTGCGTCGACGCGCAGGCCGTCGGCGTGATAACGCTCCAGCCAGAATTTCGCGCTGCTGATCAGAAAGGACCGGATCTCGTTGCGGCCGTAATTGAAGATATAGGAATCCCAGTCGGGGTGTCGGCCCTGCCGCGGATCGGCATGCTCGAAGAGATGCGTTCCGTCGAAGAAACGCAAGCCATGCTCGTCGGTCGCGAAGTGCGAAGGAATCCAATCGAAGATCACGCCGACGTCGGCCTGGTGGAGGCGGTCGATGAGGTGCATGAGATCCTGGGGCGAGCCGTACCGACTCGTCGGCGCGTAGAATCCCGTCGCCTGGTACCCCCACGAACCGTAATAAGGATGCTCCATGAGGGGCATGAATTCGACGTGCGTGAACCCCATCCGCACGACATACTCGGTCAGTTGGTCGGCCAACTCCCGGTAGCTCAGCGAGCGGTTGAGATCCTCCGGCACGCGCCGCCAGGAACCGAGATGCACCTCGTAAATCGAGATCGGCGCGTCGATCGCGTTCCGCGCGCGACGATCGGCCATCCATTGCCCGTCCCCCCAGTTCGTATCGAGCGGCCACACGATCGAGGCGCCGCGGAGCGCGGGTTCGTAATAAAACCCGAACGGGTCCGGCTTGTCGACGCGATACCCCTCGACCTGCGAAACGATATGGTATTTGTAGAGGGCGCCCTTTTCGACGCCGGGAATGAACCCTTCCCAGATGCCGGACTCCCCGCGCGGATAAAGCTCGTGGGCGGTCGTGCTCCACTCGTTGAAGTCGCCCATGACGGACACTTTCCGGGCGTTCGGCGCCCAGACGGCAAAACAGGTTCCCCGTGTCGCGTCATCGGCGATGACGTGCGCGCCGAGTTTGTCAAAGAGTCGATAATGCGTCCCCTCGTTGAACAGGTGGATATCCTGGTCCGTCAACAGGCTGGGAACAGGCGCGACCTGCCCGACGTGTGAGGACGTTTTCCGGTCTTGCATGGCTGAAGCCGTCCGTGACGGTTTCATGGCGTCAATCCTTTCGTCGAGTTCGCGTCCTAAATCCTTATTCGCAATAGTGCGACACAAAGAGCCGCAGGCTTCAGCCTGCGCGGTTTTTCCATGCAGTGTGAGCGCCTTAATCGTGAATATTCATTTAGGCCTTTCCGTTCCGATCCTCGAACAGTTGCAGCAATCCGCGCAGCGGTATCGCCGACCACGCGGGACGATACTTGAGCTCGTACGCCAGCTCGTAGCCTGCCTTGTCGAACAGGTACGCATCGAGCAGAATCGTGAGTTCCTGTTCCGTCTTGGGCAGCAGGTCCGTCGCCGCCACAGCCGACAGGTATCCGCTCATGAAACACGCGCAGACCCACCGGTACCAGAATGTGGCCGCCTCCTCGAGAACGACCCGATCCTCGGCACGGACGAGCGGGTCGGAGACGTCCCCGACGAGCGAATACTGCGATGCGTAATGGAACGAGCGAAGCATGCCGGCCACGTCGCGCAGGGGCGAATGCTTGATCCGGCGCTGGCTGATCGGGGCGGCCGGCTCACCCTCTAAATCGATGATGATCATGTCTTTGCCGGTATAGAGCACCTGGCCGAGATGATAATCCCCATGGATGCGGATGCGTTTGGCGCTGATGCGGCTTTCGCGCAACGGCTTGAGTCGGCCGGCGATCTGGCCGGCATACGCCAGAACGTCCCGCGCGAGACCCTGGACCGGTTCGGGCAGATCGCCCGATTCCCGCAACCGTCGCATCCCCGCGCGAATTCGGCCATTCACCTCGTGACACAACGCGTGCCGGTGAAAATGCAGGAATCGCTCGGGCGCCATCTCCGCCGAAGCGGTGTCGCTGGCGAGCGCCGCGTGCATCTGGCCCGTGCGCTGACCCAGCAGGCGCGCCATCTCGAGGTACTCGCCGATCAGCTCGACAGCCACCTCGTTCGGTGTGTCCA
The DNA here is from genome assembly GCA_003557125.1 of Phycisphaerae bacterium. Lineage (GTDB taxonomy): Bacteria > Planctomycetota > Phycisphaerae > UBA1845 > PWPN01 > PWPN01. The sequence goes on from PWPN01000239.1 coordinate 11,866, forward strand.
CAGCCAGCGCATCGGGCGCGATATCCTTGAGCAACCCGCCCCGGATCTCCTCGGACCGCACCGCGGCTCGGTCGAAGTAGTCCCGAATCGTGCGGCAGGTATATTCCCAGGCGTCGCCCTCGTTGGGAACGAAATCCTGGAGGACCGCCAGCGTCATCACGCCTTTGCGCGAAGCCTGGTACTCGATGGCACCGGCGTACCGCGGCACGTTTTCGAACTTGGTTTTTTGCGTCAGAAAACGTACGAGCTCGAGCTCCGGATTGACGCCGGGTTCGAGCTTTCTGAACAACTTCAAGATGAAAACCCCCTGCCCTTCCGGATCGCGGAGGATGACCGAACTGTTGCTCTGCTCGGCCTTGGGGAGGACCGGTTCGAGCGCGTTTTCAAACCTTTTGACAGCCTCGCGCAAGGCCCGCGTCCCCCGATGAATCGCGACCCCCTGCATGCCCTTGAGTCGCCGCTGCCGGGCCATGCCCTCGATCAGCGCGATCGACAGCCCGGGATCCCACAACGCATCGAAGATCAGCGCGTGCTCGCCGGTGTCGGCGTACTCGACCATCGCCAGGATCGGAGCGTCGCTCTCATGCTCGAAGATGGCCGCCTCATCACCCCCCATGCAGGCCAGCGCGATCTGGTAGGTTTCCGGATCCCCTTCGGTATAGGTCACTTCGATCAATGCGACGACGGCTTCGGACTTGCCCGTGGGTACGCCGATCGAGTCGATGATCCGCGTGGAACGGATCTTGCGATTCTTGCCGCCGAACCATCGCTGCCGCAGAAAATAGTCCGGTAATACCCCTTCAATCTGGCTGGGCGGCTCCTGGGTCAAAAGCTCCTTCCATGCACGGCGCACGTGGAGCCGGGGCACCTGAATCTGCGCTTCGGTCGTTTCGATTTCCTGCACGCTGGGAGGCTCCAGGCGAAACCAGTAGAACGCATGCGGCCCGAGCGTCAGCAGGTAGGGCGCACTGGAGATCGGCGGCAGATGCCCCAGGCCGAACAGCTCCATCGGCGCCCACCCCTGAAAGGCTGACAGGTCGAGCTCGACCGCCTGCACGAAGCGCGACAGATTCGCCACGATCAATAGCGTTTCCGACTCGTCGCGTCGGAAAAAAGCGAGCACCCTGGGGTTCTGAGGATGAAGAAACTCCAGCGCCCCGCGGCCGAACACCTTGTGCTGCTTGCGAAGTGCGATCAGACGCTTGTTCCACCAAAGCAGCGATTGCGGATTGCTCTGCTGGGTCTCGACGTTGATCGTCTCGAAGTGGTACTCGGGCGTCGTGATGACGGGCAGATAGAGGCTCTGCGGATCGGCGCTCGAGAAGCCCGCGTTCCGGTCACACGTCCACTGCATGGGCGTCCGCACGCCGTTGCGGTCGCCCAAGTAGACATTGTCGCCCATGCCGATCTCATCGCCGTAATAAAGGATCGGTGAGCCGGGCAGCGAAAACAGCAGGCTCGTCAGCAGTTCGATCCGCCGACGGCTGTTTTCCAGAAGCGGCGCGAGACGACGGCGGATGCCGAGGTTCACCCGCCAGCGCGGATCCGAGCCGTACGTGCGGTACATGTAGTCCCGCTCGGCATCGGTGACCATCTCGAGCGTCAGCTCGTCGTGGTTCCGCAGGAACAGGGCCCACTGGCAGTTGTCGGGAACGACCGGCATCTGCTCGAGGATATCGACGATCGGATGGCGTTCCTCGCGACGCACCGCCATGAACAGCCTCGGCATGAGCGGGAAGTGGAAGGCCATGTGGCATTCGTCACCCTCCCCGAAATACGCCGCCGCATCCTCCGGCCACTGGTTCGCCTCGGCCAGGAAGACGCGGTTCGGATAGAGGCGGTCCGTGTGCGCACGGAGATCCTTGAGGAACTGGTGGGTTTCCGGCAGGTTCTCGCAACTGGTCCCCTCGCGCTGGTAGAGATACGGAATCGCGTCGAGCCGCAGCCCGTCGATGCCCATCTCGAACCAGGTGTCGAGCACCCGGGTCAGCGCCCGGCGGACGGCCGGGTTATCGAAGTTGAGGTCCGGCTGGTGCGAATAGAACCGGTGCCAGAAGTAGGCACCTGCCTGCCGGTCCCATGACCAGTTGGCCGGTTCGAAGTCCTGGAAGATGATCCGCGCGTCGCTGTAGCGGTCCGTCGTATCGCTCCAGACGTACCAGTCGCGGTATCGGCTGCCGGGCGGTGCATTTCGCGCGCGCTGGAACCATTTGTGTTGGTCGGAGGTATGGTTGAGCACGAGCTCGGTGATCACGCGGATCCCGCGCCGATGCGCTTCGTCGAGAAACGACTTGAAATCCGCGAGCGTGCCGTACGACGGGTGGACGGAAACATAATCGGCGATGTCATACCCGTCGTCTTTGAGCGGCGAAACATAGAAAGGAAGCAGCCAGATGGCTGTCACGCCGAGATCTTCGATGTAATCGAGCTTGCGGGCCATTCCCCGGAAGTCGCCGATCCCGTCGCCTTGGCTGTCATAAAAGGCGCGGACGTGCGTCTGGTAGATGATGGCGTCCTTGTGCCATTGCGGGTCGTCAGCCATCGGGTGTTTGGGTTTGCGACGGGCCATAACTGCCTCACAGGTAATACTCGAAGTCGCGTTCCGTCCTCAGCCGCCGCCGGATGCGGAAAATGTGGCCGGGGGCGGCGCGGGGATCCATCCCGACGTAGTTGCGCCCCCCGTGCCAGATGTAGCGTGCGTCCGACAGCAGATCGTGGACCTGGTAGGGTTCGTGCTCCGGCAGGCCGAACGCATGAAGTGGCAGATGCACCCAGGCCGAGTGCGCATGGTGCGGATCGAGATTGACCACCGTGACGATGATGTTGTCGTTGTCGTCGGTCGCTTTGCTGTAACACAACACATGATCGTGGTGCGTCGCATGGAACCGGAGCCGGTCGTCGCGCTGAAGGGCCGGGTTCTCGTGCCGGATCCGGTTGATCCGCGTGATCAAAGGCCGAAGGCTGCGACGGGACTTGAGATCCCAGCGGCGGATCTGGTATTTCTCGGAATCGAGGTATTCTTCGCTGAACGGCTCGCGAGGCCTGTCCTCGCACAGCTCGAACGCCGGCCCGTAAATGCCGTAGCTGGCCCCCAGCGTCGCAGCCAGCAGCAGCCGCACCGCGAACGCCGACCGCCCGCCCGTCTGAAGATACTCCGTGAGGATGTCCGGCGTGTTCGGCCACAGGTTCCCACGCATGTATTGTCCGACCTCGCCCTGGGTCAGCTCCGTGAGGTAACTGCTCAATTCGTAACTCGTATTCCGCCAGGCGAAATAGGTATAGGACTGGGTGAACCCCAGCTTCGCGAGCCGCTGCATGATCTTAGGCCACGTGAACGCTTCGGCCAGGAAGATCGTCTCGGGGTAATGCTCCTGGACCGTGCCGATGAGCCATTCCCAGAAGGGGAAAGGCTTGGTGTGCGGATTGTCGATCCGGAAAATGCGCACGCCCTGTTCGATCCAGTACAGAATGACGCTCCGCAACTCCCGCCACAACTCCGGCCATGCCTCGGTCTCGAAATCGAACGGATAGATGTCTTCGTATTTCTTGGGCGGGTTCTCCGCGTACTGGATGGTATTGTCCGGCCGACCGCGGAACCATTCGGGATGCGCGCGCACGTAAGGATGGTCCGGCGCGCACTGGTAGGCGATGTCCAGCGCGATCTCGATGCCCTCATGCCGCGCAGCCTCCACCAGTGCCCTGAAATCCTCGAGCGTCCCGAGCTGGGGATGGACCGACTTGTGCCCCCCCTCGTCCGAGCCGATCGCCCACGGACTGCCGACGTCGTCGGGGCGGGCCTTGAGCGTATTGTTTTTGCCTTTCCGATTGACCCGGCCGATCGGATGGATCGGCGGCAGATAGAGCACATCGAAACCCATCGCCTTGATGTCCGGCAGCAGCGCGATGCAGTCGCGGAACGTCCCATGGCCATGGGGGTCCGGCGAAGTGGATCGAACGAACAGCTCGTACCATGCACTGAAGCGCGCCTTCTCCCGATCGACGCGGACGCGCAGCGTTTTATCGTAAAGGACCGGGAAACGCCGTTCGCCCCAGATCCGCATGAGCCGTTCCAGCTCGGGCTCGCCGATCACGAGCCGGCAGGCCGACTCGATCTGTGCGTGGTGCAACGTATTCGCCCAGACGCGGAGCTGTTCGGCATCCTGCGGGTCGGCGTGCTGCCCTGCCTGCTCGATGAATTCGGCGCCGATGAGAAGATCCACGCGCTCGACGACACCGGCATCGATGCGTTTTCGCATGTCGTGAAGCCACGTCCCGAAGGGATCGACCCACGCGCGGAC
>PWPN01000156.1 GCA_003557125.1 Phycisphaerae bacterium
GGTCGATTCACAGCCCAATGGAACGCGTTGATCAAAAGTCGCCGGTACGGGTCCTGCTCGAAATTCGAGGGATAGCCGAGCGACGTATAGAAGACCCGGCTCGATCCGTGCATCCGTGTCCAGGCGATCGGTTCGGTCCTGTCGGCGGCAGAACCCGTAAGCAGCACGGTGGCTGCCGGATCGAGCAGGGGCTCGACGAGGTAGAGCGAACCTTCCGAGTGCCATTCGATTGGCTCGACACCTTTCAGGATGGGATGATCGGACGTCTCGGGCACGACGGCGACGTCCGTGCCGTCCGCTTCCCGGCCATAGCCGCGGTTCTCGCTGCCGAGCACTTCCGGGACGAATTCCCACCATTTTTCGTAACCTTCGGGGACATCCTCGCGGACCGAGAAGGCATGGTTGGCTGTCCGGATTCCGATCAGCGGTTTGCCCGCCTCGAGATGCGCGCGGATCAGATCGAGTTGCTCCGTGGTCAGTGCGCGACGCCTGAAAAAGATGACCAGGAGGTCGGCCTCACGGATCGCTTCGAGACCTGGGAACTCGAACGCGTTCGGCTCGCCTTGCCCCTGGATCACACGGGTCTGGAAGCGGTAATTTTCCTCGAGGGTATCGGCGAAGACGGGTATGGTCTTGTGTGCTTCGTAATTATGCGGGTCCTCACTCACCAGGAAAAGAACTTTGGAGGGCGGATCGCCTGAGGCCCGGCCATGCACCTGGTTGCTATCCGCGCGACAGCCGACAGCAGTTATGAGGCCGAGGCATCCTGACAAAACGACAAGTGTGCTGAAGGGCCGCATCGACATCTCCCTTAAAACCGAATGGTGCAGCATGTCCGCAAACGGCATTTTTATAGTTTATCTGGGTCGTTTTTGCAAAGAGAACCAGGTCTTTCTCTGTGTGCAGGATCCGTCCACGTTGCCTCTATCAGCAGCCGCGTGCTCGCTTCGCTCGACTCCTGGCGCTTTTCTGGCGGTTTGGGTGTAACCAGCGGTACCGAAAGGGATTAAACGGTATCGAAAGTGACGGAAGGGGGGGTTGACGGATCGGCGTAAGTGCAGTATATAGCTGAAAATAAGGATGCGGGCGTAATTCAGTGGTAGAATGCCAGCTTCCCAAGCTGGACGTCGTGGGTTCGAATCCCATCGCCCGCTGTTGCGACAGGAGGGCCAGGCGATACCTTCTGGCGTTGTTTGCCAATTCTCTGCATCTCAAAAGCTTACGATGCAAGCTTACTTCCCGAAAGCTGCCTGTTTCCCCAGCCATCGAAACGGGTGAAGTGCAAGCCCTCTACGGAAGTGTCTACCTGGATGCATGCGATTCCGCTCTCTATCGTCCGGCTTACGCGAGTCGGCTGACGGAGGAAACACTGGAACGGCGCGCCGGATACCGATCAACGCGGCGTGCATCGTGCCTCGGCTGGGTTCCGTGCGATGGGTGCCACAGCCGGCCATCTTGGCAGCCGAGTCGGTGAATATGCGAAGATCAACTCAGTGACGGCCCTTCGAGGCACCGTGCACCGAGTTGATCTCCGCGATGCTGCAGTCTTATCGACGCAGCTTACATGTTTCCAAAGTATGCTCAGCCTCTATCGACGTCGACGGCGAGTTCGGAATGGTTGTGCCATGAGCATTCCCAACATTCCCACGGCAGGCACGCCTACGCCCATGCCGCATTCGCCCGGAGGGGGAAGATCCATTTGACCCCTCGATCCGTTTTTCGTCACTTCGCCCAGAGGATTAAGCTCATCCTCGTCATCCTCCTCAGGAAACTCGTCATTCTCAGGAAACTCATCATTCTCGGGAAATTCGTCATTTTCAGGAGGCTCGGGCGGCCCCGGAGGCTCGGGCGGCTCCGGTGGTCCTGGGGGCTCCGGCGGTCCCGGAGGCTCGGGCGGTCCCGGAGGTTCGGGTGGGCCCGGAGGCACAGGCGGGCCATTCAGATCCGGGCAACCCGCTAGATTCTGTTCTTCGAGCAGATCCTTGATCGCGTCGAAGGCCTCCGTCGTATAGGCCAACTGGACGAGATCGATCACCTCCTGTTCGGTGTAGAAGAAATCGATATCCGGATGCGCGGCATTGAGCAGAGCAGCCACAGCCTGTCTGCCAAGGGCATATCGGCCACCGCCGGCTGCCCCTATCGCCTGCATCAGCGTCATGTTGTCCGGGTCGTCCACGTCGAACACGTCCCCGAACAGTTCGGTCGGATCATAGCCTATCCACTCTTCGGTATGGATCATCCAGAAGGGCGGGGAGCAGCCGTCGAATTCTTCCGGCATCTCCTCGTCGACCTCCGGCAGCCACGCGACGACCATGACCCAGGCGATCGAGTCGGGCGGAGGTTCATCCGCGGGATTCCCATGCCAGCGCACGCGAATCGTAATGGACGTCTGGCCGGCAGGCAGGACCACCTCGAGCGGGATGGTATCCCATTGAGGTTCGTCTCTGCTGATAACCTCGTTCAGCAGCGTCGTGGTCGCACCGTTGACGGTGATGTCGATGGCGTCGGGTCGTTGCGGTTCACCGTCGGCGATAAAGAGAATGAAATTAACCGTACGGTCCATCGCATCGGGTGGAAAGGCGAACGTTTGCGGCACGGTATCGATGAATGGCGCGGGCACTCTCGGACTCGCGAAATCGTGCCCGTCGCGCAGGTCGATGCTGACCGGCTCCGTATCGTCCTCGTAGATCACGACAATACCCGCGCCGCTGTTCTGGAACGTGAAGTCCATGCCTTCGACTTCCAGCACGGTATTCCCCGGCCCGACAAGGTCCAGGTCCGTGATATCCGCGCGGTATGTGTTGGATGGACCCGTTCCTGCGATGTCGGGCACGCCGCCGATGTTCATCCCGTTGACCAGGTTGTCCTCGATGACGATCTGGTTATCCGGTTGGCCTCGACCATACCAGTAGAGCAGAACCTGGTTGACCGTCGCATTGATCGGTACGTCGATGCTGATCGTTCCGGGCTGCGTAAACAGTCCGGTACCGGCTGCGGCGATCCCACTGCCTTCGGCGATGACGATGTCCTCCGGAGGCCTGAGCCCCTCGCCGTTGATCGGTGGTATCACCTCGTCCGGTATCTCATCGTCCGGTATCTCATCGTCGACCGGCTGTACCCATGCGACGGCCATGACCCAGGCGATCGAGTCGGGCGGGGGTTCATCCGCGGGATCTCCGTGCCATCGCACGTGAACCGTAATGGACGTTTCGCCGGCAGGCAAAACCACGTCAAGCGGGATGGTATCCCATTGCGGGCCGTCCCTGCTGATAACCTCGTTCAGCAGCATCGTGGTCTCACCGTCGACGGTGATGTCGATGGCGTCGGCTCGTTGCGGTTCGCCGTCCGCGACAAAGAGAATGAGATTGACCGTGCGGTTCATCGCGTCGGGTGGGAAGACGAACGTTTGCGGCACGGTATCGCTGAAGGGCGGGAACAATCTCGGGCTCGCGAAATCGTGCCCGTCGCGCAGATCGATGCTGACCGGCTCCGTATCGTCCTCATAGATCACGAGAATACCCGCGCCGCTGTTCTGGAACGTGAAGTCCATGCCTTCGACTTCCAGCACGGTGTAACCCGGCCCGACAAGACCCAGGTCCGTGATGTCCGCGCGGTATGTGTTGGACGGACCCGTTCCTGCGATGTCGGGCACGCCGCCGATGTTCATCCCGACGACCGGGGTGCCCCCGATGATGATTTCGTCGTCCGGTTGGCCTCGACCATACCAGTACAGCAGAACCTGATTGACCGTCGCATCGATCGGTACATCGATGCTGATCGTTCCGGGCTGTGTGAACAGTCCGGTACCGGCGGCTGCCACTCCGCTGCCCTCGGCGACGACGATGCCCACCGGAGGGGCGAGCATCTCGTCGCCGTCTGCTAAGACTCCGGCGGGTGCAACTCCCATGAGAGCGACGCTCGCTACGAGTACCCCACGCCACAATGTTGAGTAGACCATTGCATTTCTCCTTATCCTTTCGACGCATTCGCTCGTAAGGACGCAGGTAGACTATTTTCGGGCAGCACGCCGCCGCCTTCTGTTTTTCAAGTATCATATCGGTCAGTCGGACTTACGAGGGAGGCTCCCAGCATGACATAAAAGAAGGATGACCACGCATGCACAAAACGCTTTTCTTGAAGAGATGATAGTCATGAACCAATGGCCGATTATGGAATATCGCTTTTATTGCTTAGAGCCTATCCCGAAACCTTTTCGTCGGTCAAGCGTATAAGAGTGCATGGCACTGACACTCACAGAAGAACAGTTGGAATGGTTGATCGAACGAATCCCAGACCCGGTGATAA
>PWPN01000261.1 GCA_003557125.1 Phycisphaerae bacterium
TCCGGCGAACCGTAGCGATGAGCGGCCGCGTGTCCGTCCCAAAGGCCTGCCGCAGAATCTCCTCGGCGCCGACCAGGTCGTCCCGGGACTGAGCCGCTCGAAGCGCTTCGCCGTCCACGAGCAACGCCTTGGCCAACGTCTCCTGGGCAAACGAGACCGTCTGGATCATCGCCTCGATTTTGGGCTTGAGGTTGTGCGACTGATCGACCATGTAGGCGATGGGCAGCGGTTCCTGATCCGACGCCCGAACGATCTCGTGGAAGATCCGGAACGCCTGGTACGGGTCGATCGAGCCCATCGTCAGGTCGTCGTCGGCATAGCGCCGATCGTTGAAATGAAAGCCGCCGAGCATCCCTTCGTCGATGAGCCATGCGACGATCTGCTCGATGTTCTGGGCGAGATAATGATGGCCCGTATCCACGAGCACGCGCGCCTGCGGGCCCGCGGCCCGGGCAAGCAGTAAGGCCATGCCCCAGTCGGCGATGTCCGTATGGTAGAAGGCAGGCTCGAACGGCTTGTATTCCACGAGCATCGTCATCTCGGGCGGCAGGGCGGCATGAACGCGCTGGAGACATTCCGTGAACCGCTGCTTGCGTGCGCGGATGTCATCCTGGCCCGGATAGTTCGTGCCGTCCGCGAACCAGAGCGAAAGGATCGTACTGCCCGCCTGGGCGCCGATCGCGATCGAGTCGAGACAGTGCTGGACAGCCTTTTCGCGGATCTTCGGATCGCGGTTCCCGAAACTGCCGTACTTGTAACACTGCCCCTGGAACGTGTTCGTGTTGATCCCGCCGATACGAATGCCCGCGCGGGCCGCGTAATCGACGAGTTTCGGATCGAAGCCGTCCGGAAAGTCCCAGAGTACGTGAACCGCCAGCGTCGGGCAGATCCCGGTGAGTCGATGGACCTGGGCAGCGTCGTCGATCTTGTCGTGAATGGTGCGGGCAGCCGCCGGCTGGTGGAACTTGCCGAACCGCGTCCCCGTGTCGGCATAACCCCAGGAAGGGGTCTCCACAGCCAAGTTCGTCAGTTGCTCGACGACCGCGTCCGGATCGCGTCCCTGTCGGCTGATCGTTTCGAGGATGCGTTCGGCACCTTGCGGGTCATAAGGTCCGGTCATTGATGTCATCTCCACCTGCAATATCTCGCAAGCATGTCGCGGCCGCCCGCCGTCTTCGCCTTCGGCTGCACCGCGACTTCGCCGTGGCGGCCTTTAATCGCCTTTCAGTACCGCCCCTTGTACTCGTCGGCCGGGTACTTGATCGCGTTCTTGGCCATCTTGGCACGAAGCGCATCGCTCAGGTCGATCCCGCACGAATTGGCGAACGCCAGGAGGAACGCAAGGACGTCCGCCAATTCCTCGGCCGCTGCGTCCCGCGCATGGGTATCCTGCATGAGCTCGTGCGACGCGCTGTTGGGCACCCAGCGGAAATGCTCCATCAATTCGGCCGCTTCGGTCGCGATGGCCATCGCGAGATTCTTCGGATCGTGGAACTGCTCCCACTCCCGCAGGCGGACGAAATCCGCGACAAGACGACGAAGCTCAGCCACGGTGGTGTTCTCGTCCGCGGGCACAACCGTCCTCCCCGTACGCGCCCCTAGTCATGGATGAGCACGAGCGACTCGCCGACCGCCAGCATTTTATAGACGAGCTCGATGTCGTCGTCGGCCAGCCGTACGCACCCCATCGAGACATCCTGGCCGATCGTCTCCGGTTCGATCGTCCCGTGAATGCCATAGCCTGTCATTCCCATGCATTCGCCTTCGACGCATTGCAGGCCGATCCAGTAGTCGCCGATGGGGTTGTCCGGGTCGTCCGGGTGCCAGTGCTGCCCGGTGCGGGGATCCGTCCATCCGGGATTCTCGAGCTGATTGATCACGCGCCACAGACCCGTCGGGGTGCTGCCGTCTTCGCCCAGGGCCACCCGGAACGTCCGCACGTAAGTGTCCTGGAGATAGGCATGCATCTCGTGCGTGCTCTTGTTGATCGTCGCGTGGAACGGGCCGTTGAGCAGCTTGAGCGTCTGCCCTTCGCGGATGAAGTTTCGGTTCGGCAGGCTGTTGATGTCGGCCAGAAGATAATCCGAAACCTTGGCACGCCGAGCGATGCGTCCGGTCGTGTCCCCGGAGACCACGATATGCCGACTCACGAGCGGGTCGTCGGCAAGGACAGCCTTGCTGAACAGAAGCCGATCGGCCAATTCCTGGAGCCGGTCCTTGGCCTGCCGGGCCTGGCCCCCGCTCAAGCCCGCCTGCAGGGCGCGGTTCAGTGCGTTGCGTGCCTGAAGGGGACCGTCGTCTTCGAGAAAGGCCAAACCGGAGGTCAGATGCTCTGTGCCCGCGCGATCGGCCGAGCCGGCAGCTTGTGCGGGCGGGGTTGTGCGGACGGCCGGCGAAACGAGCTGGACAAAGGGCTGGATCGGTGCGCCCGACCGGGCCGCGACCGGAGGGGAAGCGACGGGCGGAGCAGGCGCAGCCGGAGGCGACACATGGGCCGGTTGCGTTTCGGGCGTACGGGCGGGCGAGACCGTCGGCGAGCGCGGCGGATCGGCCGGGGCCGGCGATTCCTGCGGTCGATTGACGTTAAGCCGTTCCGTGGCATCACCATCGGACGGGTTCAACGGCTGCAGGGCGAGCGACTCTTCCTGTGGCGCGCGTTGCCCGGTGAGCACCTGGCGTGCCCAGTCGCCGCTGCGAGGCCAGGTCCAGACAACGACGCCGGTCACCGCTGCAAGCAGCAGGACCGTTTTTCTGCCGGCACGCCGACGACGTTTGCGAGCGCCGTACATGATCATTCCTCCTTGACCCGTGACCTTCGCGACCTTGTTGGATGGAGGGGGCTTCGCCCATCGGAGACGAGCGACCACGCCATAGATGCAAGGATACCATATTGAAGCGCTATTTCAAACCGTACGCTATGCAATCCTACCGAAATCACGTCCCAACAGGGGGCCGATGCGGGCAAAGGCCTCAGAGATCGAATCGGCGGATCATGATGTCGGTGACCAGCATGTCGACGCGCAGGTCGTGGTCGCTGGTCGGGACCAGTTCGATCACCTGCTGCTCGAAGGCCATGCCGCAGGAAATGCCGCGCCATTCGCTGCTGGCCAGGAACTGGTCATAAAACCCTCGGCCGCGACCGATGCGGTTGCCCGTCGTGTCGAATCCCAGGCCGGGCACGATGAGCAGGTCGATATCGCAGACGGGGATCGGTGCCCCGCGCGTGGGCTGGCGGATTCCGAACTGCGTTCGCGTCAGGTCATCATCCGATAGCGACTGGAACTCGATGGGCAGCATCCGGCGCTGTTCCCAGCTCACCTTGGGCGCGAGAATGCGCTTGCGGTCCCGCCAGGCTTGCAGCACGAGGGGGGTCGTATCGATCTCGGAGGGCAGCGAAAGGAACACCATGATGACTTCGGCCCGCTTGTATTCGCGCGTCTCGATGAGACGATCGCACGCCCGGTGCGAGGCATCATGCCGCCATTCGGGCGAAATGCCCCCCAGGATCCCTCGCAGTTTCTGACGCATCTCCTTCTTGACCACTCGGTTACTCTCCTCTGTTGTCGCTGTCCGGGGCCCCGGGCGATTCCTGCCGCCCGTGGAGGGCGCGGAGCTTTTCGATCCGCTCCCGCCATGCAGCCTCCTGACCGCGGTCGGTCGGCTCATAATAATGTTTTTCGACGCCGAGGTAGTCCTGCTCGACAAAACCGCCCTCGAACGTGTGGGCGTACTTGTAGTCCTGGCCATGCCCGAGCCGAGCCGCGCCGCGATAATGGGTGTCCCGCAGATGCCTTGGCACGGGAAGCGTCCGCCCCTCGCGCACGTCCGCGCAGGCTGACCAGATCGCCAGGGCCGACGCATTCGACTTCGGTGCACAGGCGATGTAGATGGCCGCCTGGCTGAGCGGCAGCTGGCATTCGGGCATCCCCACGAACTGGGTGACCTGCACAGCCGCATTGGCCAGGACCAGGGCGAATGGATCGGCGTTGCCGACGTCCTCGGCCGCACAGATGGCCACGCGTCGCGCGACGAAACGTGGATCCTCCCCGGCCTCGAGCATTCTTGCAAGCCAGTAGACAGCCGCATCCGGATCCGAGCCGCGCATCGATTTGATCAATGCGCTGGCTGCGTCGTAATGCTCATCGCCCGTGCCGTCGTAGACGATCGCCTTGCGCTGGATCGATTCTTCCGCCACAGCCAGGTCGATGACGATCGGCTTGTCCCGCATTTTGCCCGCATCGGCACCGGCCGACTCGAGCTGCGAGAGGACCGCCACCTCCAGTGCGATCAAGGCACGGCGGGCA
>PWPN01000208.1 GCA_003557125.1 Phycisphaerae bacterium
CGCGAGAAGGGCGATAGTTGGCCGATCGGCCGGGCGGGGCGGTGGTGGCTTGCGCGGTCGTTGGCCTGTCTCGATCGCCGACTCCGCGACCTCGGCTCACGGCTGATCGTCCGCAAGGGGGCTACCCTCACAGTGCTCCGTGCACTCATCGCCGAGACACGCGCAGAGGCTGTCTGCGGGAATCTCCGATACGAACCGGATGTCGGCGCACGCGACGGGGAAATCGAACGCACCCTGTCGGCCGACGGCTGCCAGGCAGCTGCCTTCAACGCGTCGCTTCTCTTCGAGCCGGGCACCGTCTTGAGCCGTGTCGGCCGACCGTTGACCGTCTTCACGCCGTTCTATAAACAGTGCGCCGCCCAGGATGAACCCGCACCGCCCGAAGCAGCACCGGCGCGTATGCCCCGTCCGCGCGCGTGGCCGAAGTCCTTGCCGTTCGACGTTGTGGAAGGATCGGGCCGAAAGCGCGAAACGCACGATTTCTCGCAATTCTGGACGCCCGGCGAGCGCGGGGCAGCCGCAGCGATGGAGCGGTTCCTTGAACGCGGGCTGATCGACTATCCCACGCAGCGCGATCGGCCGGACCTCGTCGGCACCTCGCGACTTTCGCCGCACCTGCACTGGGGCGAGATCGGTCCGCGTCAACTCTGGCACGCGGTTCGCGATGCAGCCGATGCGATGGGCAAGCGGGCGCTGGCCGGGTGCGACGCATACCTGCGTCAGCTCGTGTGGCGCGAGTTCGCCCACCACCTGCTCTGCCATTTTCCGCGGACGGACGATGAGCCGTTGCGGGCGGAGTTCGAAAAATTCCCCTGGCGTATCAACAGAAAGGCGCTGGCTGCGTGGCGGGAGGGGCGGACGGGCTACCCGCTTGTCGACGCGGGGATGCGCGAGCTGGCACGGACCGGCTGGATGCACAATCGCGTGCGGATGGTCGTCGCTTCGTTTCTCGTCAAGGACCTGCGGATCCCATGGCAGGAGGGCGCCCGCTGGTTCTGGGACAATCTCGTCGACGCGGACTTGGCCAACAACACGCTCGGCTGGCAGTGGGTGGCCGGGTGCGGGGCCGACGCGGCGCCGTTCTTTCGCATCTTCAACCCGGCCAGGCAGGGCGAGCGGTTCGATCCGCAGGGCGATTATATCCGCCGTTTCGTTCCGGAATTGGCCGAGGTGCCCGACCGGTGGATTCACGCGCCCTTCAAAGCCGGCCCGGCCCTGTTGGCGGACACCGCCTCAAAAGGAACGCGCGCTTACCCGGCGCCCGTCGTGGACCATGAGGTCGCTCGCCGTCGCGCGCTCGATGCGTTCGCTTCGATGCGTCGTAAGGGTCGGTCATGACCGCCGATCCTTTGCGGGAAGCAAGAAAAAGGCGAGCTCCGCTGAGAGAGCCCGCCTTATCGGTTTGACCGTTTCCTGTAGCGGCCGCCCCCCGTGGCGACCGTTTTCTGCACTGGCCTGTTACCCCCATCGCAGCAGGCCGACGTGGTAGCGGGCGACCAGCTCGGGGTGGTGTGGCACGACGCGCAGCGCGTAGCCGCATTGGCCGGAATATTCGCAGGGAAGGACGCCCTTGTACCGGTAACGGTGCTGGTCGCCTTCGGGCCCCTCGCACTTGAGCGCGATGCTGGTTCCTTTGATGATGAGGCCTCGGGCATCGAGCGGGCCGTAGTAGATCTCGACGGAGACCTGGCTCGGATCGATCGCTCCGAGTCGCACGTACGCTTCGACGGGCACCTCATGTCCGACGACGATCTCCTCGGGTATTTCGGCCCGGACCCCTTCGATCTGGACCTCGTTCCAATGTTCAAGCAGCTGTTGCCGCCAGGCAGCCACATCCCGCGCGATCTTGAACTCGTCGGCCGAGAACCGCAGCCAGCGATCGGCAGCCGGCTCATAAAGTCGTTGCGTGTACTCGCGCACCATGCGGGTCGTGCTGAACACCGGGCAGGCTGTCTTGAGCGAAGCCTTCATGCGTGCGATCCAGCGGCGCGGCAGGCCGTCGGGGCCGCGCTCGTAGAAGCTCGGCACCACTTCCTTTTCGAGCAGCTCATAGAACGAGTTCGCTTCGAGGAAGTCCTGGTAATCCTGGTTGCCGTAGATCCGCCGATCCCCGATCGCCCAGCCGTTGTCGCCGTCGAAGGCCTCGGGCCACCAGCCGTCGAGCACGGAGAGGTTGAGCCCGCCGTTCGGGATGACCTTCATGCCGCTCGTGCCGCTGGCCTCGTGCAGCTTGATGGGCGTGTTGACCCAGACGTCGACGCCCCAGACGAGCGAACGGGCGATGCTCATGTCGTAGTCTTCCAGGAAGACGATGCGGTTGCGCAGCTCGGGCTGCTTGCAGAAATGGGTGATCTTCTTGATGAGCTCTTTGCCGGCCTCATCGCGCGGATGCGCCTTGCCCGCCAGGATGAGCTGAACCGGGCGATCCACGTCCGACAGAATCTTGGCGAGCCGTTCCATGTCATAAAGCAGCAGCGTCGCGCGTTTGTACGTGGCGAAACGGCGGGCGAAACCGAGCGTGAGCGCTTCGGGATCGAGCGCCTCGTCCGTCGCGTCGATCTCGGCCGGCGGGGCACCCCGTGCGACGAGCTGAAGTTTGAGGCGACGACGACAGAACGCGACGAGCCGTTCGCGAAGACGTTCATGCGATCGCCACAGCTCGGCGTCCGGGATGAGGTTGACGCGGTCCCAGGCGGACGCTTCATCGGTGTACTCGGTCCACTGCGGCCCGAGGTACTGATCGAACAGGTGCGCGACTTCGCTGGACAGCCAGCTCCGCGTGTGGATGCCATTGGTGATCGACGTGATCGGCACTTCGTTGACCGGCACGCCGGGATAGACGGCACTGAACATCTTGCGTGACACTTCGCCGTGAATTTTGCTCACGCCGTTGCTCAGGTACGACAGCCTCAGGGCAAGCACAGCCATGCTGAACGGTTCGTTCGCATCGGCAGCATTGATACGGCCCAGCTCGAGCAGATGCTGCTCGCGGATGCCCAAGCGATGGCAATATCCGCTCAGGTAGCGCGTCACGAGCGATGAAGGGAACGTATCGATACCGGCCGGCACGGGCGTGTGCGTCGTGAAGACCGTGCTCGTAGCCACCACTTCGCGCGCTTCGGCGAAGCTGAGGTGGTCTTCCGTCATGAGCTGGTGAATGCGCTCGATGGCCAGGAAGGCAGAATGCCCTTCGTTCATGTGACAGACCGAGGGGCGAATGCCCAACGCGCGCAGCGCCCGCATGCCGCCGATACCCAACATGATTTCCTGGCGGATGCGCATTTCCTGGTCCCCCCCGTAGAGACGGGCGGTGATCTCGCGATCCTCGGGGCGGTTGCGCGTCAGGTTCGTATCGAGCAGATAGAGCGTGATTCGGCCGACCGTGGACTTCCACAGCATCGCCTCGACTTCGTGGCCGCCGACCTCGACCTTGATCGTTACGGGGCGATGTTCCTCGTCGCGGATCGGATTGACCGGCAACAAGGAAAAATCGAGATCCGGGTAATCTTCGAACTGATATCCGTCCTGCGTGAGGTATTGGTGAAAATACCCCTGACGGTAGAGCAATCCCACGCCGACCAGCGGGATCCCCAGGTCGCTGGCGCTCTTGAGGTGATCGCCGGCCAAGGTCCCCAGGCCGCCGGAATAGATGGGCAAACATTCGTGCAGCCCGAACTCGGCGGAAAAGTACGCCACGGTCCCGATGTCGTGGTTCTTGAAATGCTTGTTGAACCATGTGGGGTGGCTGAGGTAGCTCTCCAGCTGTGCCTGGACGCGATGAATCGACGCCAGAAAGGCCGCGTCGTCGGCAAGGCGTTCGAGATGCTCCTGGGGCATACGTGCGAGCATCGCGACCGGGTTATGACGCGACTCGCGCCACAGGTCCAGATTCATGCGACGCAAGAGCTCGAACGCATCGGGGTTCCACGTCCACCAGAGGTTGTAAGCCAGATCGCGGACGGGTTTCAGCTGTTCCGGTAATGCAGGCAACACCATGAAACTGCGAACTTGGTGCATCGGTTGGTACTCGGCTCGAAGATAGACTGGTAATTGAAAAAACCCCTCCGACTCCCATCGGCCAAAAGCCGGACGGGCGTTCAGGGACCGATATCCGTACTGTCGTGATTGTAGATCGGCAAAAACAGTGCTGATCTGGTGGAATGTGCCGACTTTTCAGGAATCTGTTTCCACCCCGGCTCGCCAGCGTTGCGCATGAGGGCCTATCTCTCGGTGTCGCCGGCTAATTTGAGCGGGGGAGTTGCCACCCCACCCGGTGGCTCGATCCGTGCAATGATACCGGGCAGATCTCGAATGAAATAAGCTGCATGACCGACATACCCTGCACTGAAAACAGTCGTAACTATATGTAAGATATGAAGATATGTCCATGATGGGTGGGGTTGTTGTTGCAGGGGACGAGCACGGAACGCGTTGATATCAAAGGGGTGCCGGGCAGAGGGAATCGCGTCAACGGGCATGCGTCGTTGCGGACAGCTCAGTATGTCGGGGCGGCTGACAGCTCACGCAATTTTTCGGCAAGCGCTCCGTAAATCTGCGAAGGGCCGGCCTCGATACGCAGGATCGAAGCGAATTCCGCAATCTGCGGCTCGATTTCACTCAGGATGCGGGCCAGTGACTGGGATTCGACAGCGATTTCCGCGGACGCCTCGATACAGCCGGCACCGACCCGATCGAGATCGGTCGGCTCTTCGCACAGGAACTTACCGATACTGTCAGCCGCACGGATCACGCGTCCCAGGGGCGGGCATGCATCTGCCTCCTTGGCGGGCGGATCCGAATGCCGGGCGACCGCAGCACACACGCTGTCGGGCAGCCGCCAGTCTTCGAGCACCAAGGCCGACACCGCTCCGTGCGTGACCGAAAGCGTCTCGTGTTCGAGGTCCCATAAGGGAGTTCGCCCCTGAGGACGGTATTCCAACGCGATCGGTTTGAATCGATCTGGCAGAGTTTCGTCGAGGATGATGATGCCGATGTCGGCCAAGAGACCCGCGGTGAAGGCCTCTTCGCGGAGCTTCGGGTCGATCCTCTCGGCC
This sequence comes from Phycisphaerae bacterium, assembly GCA_003557125.1. GTDB lineage: Bacteria > Planctomycetota > Phycisphaerae > UBA1845 > PWPN01 > PWPN01. Next base: position 5,055 of record PWPN01000208.1, read on the forward strand.
AGGTGATTGGCCAACACAGCCGTCGTCAGCGACCGACGCCAGTAATAGCCCATCTTGATGACAGCGGGTTTCTTCTTGTCGATGTTGTCGACGATGTAGCGCCCCAGTACGAGTGAACGGATCCTTTTGAGGCCCAGCAACGTCAAAGCTTGTGCCAGTGATGTAATTTTTCGTGTCACGCCGAAGAGGGGCGAATTGGCCAGGCGCAATATCTCGCCGGTCATCCCTGGATCCGTCGAAAGCAATTCGACAACGTCCCGGTATTCGAAATCGGGATCCTGGATGATTTCGAGGAAACGGGCCGCGACCTGTGGCATCGAGGGAATCGCCGCCGACCGTTTGATCAGATCGAGTATCGCGTTATCCATTCACGCACTCCCCTGCCGAAGTTGAGGGGGCCATCCCGACCCGCCGGAGCCTAAAGACCGTCGCGCATAATCGGCGGCAAGGACGACCACCCGAAGTCTATCGGCCCATTGGCACTCTGGGCTTAACAGCCATTTCTCTTGCGTTGCGGTAAAGGTGCGTCATGGAAATGTCGGTGTTACGTTGGGGGGTGTCAAAGTGAGGGACACGCTTTGCGAGGCACGCTTACCGGACCGTGTCAGGTTATGTCGAGCGGGCCGAAGGATTAGCCGATGCATCCGAAACGAGCCCGGTAGACATTCGGTGAAGCCTCAGCATCGTTTGGGAAGGGCAGCTTCATGAAAGGATTGAAATGGCTGACCCATGCGTCCCAGTGACGGTTGAAGTGCATCAGAAAGGCAATGGGCTGTGTGTCCGCCGACCGCTCGAACTGCGCCTTTTGCACGATGACGGCCGATGGCGTGCCGAGTGCGACCGGCTGTGCGTGCGTACGGCTGTCTGCGACACGATGGACGAGGCGGTTGCGGAGGGCACCCGCTTGGCCGGGGAGGCCCTGCAGGCCGAGGTCGTCGATCGGCCGGTCATCGTCGGAAAAATAACCCCCGACATGATTCCGCCGGGCATGTTCTGAAAAGATTGTGATTGTGTCACATTCTGGCATATTCATGCATGCTCAAAGCAAAAAACCCCCGACCGGTGGTCGGGGGTTTTTCATTTCTGACGCTGAGCGATTCCGTCAATAGGTGATCCAGCCCACAGCCCGGTAGAACTGCTCGATCCAGGGATGTCCCCAGGGACTTCGGAGTGCATCTCCGATGCTCACCAGGGAGACGGCCAGCAGCACGTAGCACACCGCGCGGGCGCATTTGTAACGGGCGAGGAGTGTGACCCCATCGCTGATGAACAGGAGCCAGAACGGGATCAGCCAGAACAGCCAGCGGATCCCTTTCGATCCTCCGCCGTAGTTGTTCGTCGTGACTACATAGACAGCCACGACGGCTGCGGTCAGTACGAGCGTGAACAGGGCGAGCTCGCGCCGCAGCGCTTCGCGCCGGACCAGTTGGCTGACGATTCCCACTCCGCACAGCAGCAGGACGGGATTGAGGCTGAAGAATCCGCGGAAGCCCAGCATCATGTTGAACAGGTAGACGCTCTTGGGTTCCTGGAGGGCGTCGATTCCCCGCGGCTCGGTCCAGTAGCTGCCCGGGTAGTCGTAGAGTCCTCCTTCGCGGTGAATGTCGGCATAGGCGGGCAGGAGCGAACCGATGGCCAGGTAATTGACCAGCAGGGCGACGAAGGTGGGGACGAGCGCCGCCGGCAGACCGGCCGCGAGCGTAAGGAGCCTGTCCTTGTACAGGAGGATAACGAACAGGGAGACCGCCAGCAGGCCGGCCGGCAGATCGCAGCAGGCGGCGAACGCGGCGAAAAAGCCCGCTATCGTGAACCAGTACCATTCGCGCCGTCCGTCATAGACGATCCGGATGGCTGCGTGCAGCGCGAACATGACCGCCCAGGCGGCGGGGATGTGGTTGTTGAGGGTGACCGACCAGCCGGTCAGGTAGGTGCCGATCATTACGGTCGCGATCGAAAAGTGCGTGACGAAAGGCGTGTTCGGCAATCGCGGCAGATGGCTTCGGATCAGCCACAGGCCGATGAGCAGCGGGATGACTTGCGTCAGAATGAGTGTCGTGCGGATGAAGAAGAACGGATTGGTATTAAATTCGAGCGTCCCGAAAGAAAGTTTTTGGATGAGCAGCACGACACCGGCCAGGACGGTCGGCAGGAAGGGCGGCTTGCTCGAATAGTAGTGCCACGTGCCGTCTTCCGCCTGCTGGCCGACCATATCGATCGTGTAGAAGGGCGGAATGTGCCAGGGTCTGTCGGGATGCGGGCCGACCCGTGCGCGGTACCGCATGATCATCTCGCTGGCGTCGTGATCGGGCAGGTATTCATAGGTGCCGTGTTCGACGAGATAGAAGACCGTGTTCCATCGCGAACCGTCGTTGACGCCGAAGTTGAGCTGAGAGAAGGACACGATCGATCCGACGAGAAGGCCCCCGACGACCATGATCCACAAGAGGGTCGGATCGAACCAGCCGTCGACCGGAGGGGTCTGTACGAGGGCCGGCTCGAGCGGCTCCCGTTCGGGATACGGCGGCTCGAAGGGCTCACGATCGGAGGTCGTCGCTTCGGACGGCTCGCGTTCGGCTGTTAATCCTTCGTTGACGGGGTTGTGTTCTGTCTGGCCCTGCTCGTCGGGATCGCCTTCCATTCTCAACGGTTGCATGTCATCCATTGCATCAGCCTCATCTGTTGGTCACATGAAACTTAATCGTATTGTAGGCTCGGAAGTTGCCGAGTCCGTTCGCGGAACGGTCGGAGGGCTCCTGCGAAAAACTGTAGGCCTGCTACGAAAATGCGTCGTGTTCGAAAGCCGGTGCCGGATCGAGCGGTGGCTTGGGGACCCGGTGGCGGCATCGCCCGACCCGCTCGACGATGTCGTACAGATCGCCCATCGGGCGCTGCGCGGTAAGCATTTCGGCGATCAGGCCCAGTGCGAGCAGTACCACGCCGGCGACCCCCACCATGAGTGCGCCGATCAACCTCGCGACGACCGCGCTGAACAGGGACGCGAAAACCAACAGCGGGCAGACCACGATCAGCCAGGCTCCGAGGACGCCGATCAGATGCTGCGGACGCCAGCGGAAGCGGGTCGTCAACAGGACGCTGATCAGGTCGACGAAACCTTTCGCGAACCGCGAGAAGCCGTACTTGGACTCCCCCGTGGTGCGCGGTCGATGGGACGTCGGGATTTCCGTAACGCGATAGCCGTGGGCGCCGGCCAAGACGCCGATGAAGCGGTGCAGTTCGCCGTAAAGACGCATGTCGGCCATGACGTGGCGGCGCAGGCATTTCAGTCCACATACGTGATCGTGCAGATGCACGCCGGTCAGCGTGCTGATCAGTTTGTTGAAGACGCGGGAAGGGTAGACCTTGTGCCAGGGATCGTGCCGTTTGCGTTTCCAGCCGCTGACGACGTCGTACCCCTCATCGAGTTTGTCCAGCAGCCGGGGCAGCTCTTCGGGCGGGTCCTGGAGATCGGCGTCCATCATGACGACCACGTCCCCCCGCGCGATCGAAAAGCCGGCCATCAGGGCGGCCGCCTTGCCGACATTGCGACGGAAACGCACCCCGCCCAGCGAGGAATCCTGTTCCGTGAGCCGTTCGATGATCGACCAGCTCATGTCCGTGCTGCCGTCGTCGACGAACAGGACTTCGATATCGAGGGCGAACCGGTCAGCGATTTCGCGGATTTCACGAACGAGCTGGGCCACGGAGTCCTGCTCGTTGTAGACGGGTACGATGATGGAAATCAGTCGAGCTGACACGTATGGCGGTCTCCACTACACTGCGATATCGTATAGCCGATATCGTATAGCCGATGCATCCCGTTCGGCCGGGCGGACGCCCCGGATCTCCGAACCCGCCCCCGGATCTCCGAACCCGCAGGCTCCGCCCTGCCAGGGAGCCTGGGCGCCGAAAGCGCGGAGATCGTCCGCCTACCCTTCAGACACCCATTGTGGCCGAGGGTTAGGCGGATCGCAACCGACGGGCCGGTAATGACTGATTGTATGTCCAAAGATGCGGGCAGAATGCAAAGGTGAGTCGCCTCTACCCTTCTAAAATTCGAGAGATTGCCCGCGCGACGGCTATCCGTCGCCTGGAAAACTAGCCACTAGGAGGGATAAAGAGCATGCGGGAGCTTCCGCGACGGGCAGCCTGGGGCGGGATAGCAGGGGGGCTTTATGGCCTCTGGCTGGCTTGTCGATATTTGTCTGCCGACCAGGGATGGGGCCTCTGGCTCAGTTCGCTGGCCTGGACGGTCGGGTTGCCGGCTGCCGCGGCAGCGCTCCTCGTGCCGGTGGTGGCCATTGTCGCATGCGGGGTGGGGCGACCGTTTGGCGGGCGGGCCCGGCTGGGTGTGACAGCCGGCACGGAGGCGCTTCTCTGGACGCCGCTGTTCGCCTGGCTGATTCTCAACGAGTTTCTCTATGCCACGACCCGGCAGGTCCTTGGGCGGGGCTCGCTCAACCTGCTCTGGTATAACACAGCCGCCGTCCTGGAAGGTGCCTGGCAGATGGGCGCCCGTTACCTCGTGGCGACCGTGCTTCTGACGCTCGGTCTGGCGGGCCTGTGTTTCGGCCTCTCGATTCGTTCGCAGCGAAAAGAGGTGGGCCGAGGCTGCGGTGAGACTGCGGAGGGCCCCCTGCCCCGAAGTCGGTGGCGAGTCCCCGTTCTGGCCTGCGGGGCGGTGGCCCTGATCGCAGCAGCCTGGCAGGTCCGGGCTTCGCCATCCGAAGCCCTCATCGAGGCGGGGCGGTCCGTCCCGCTGCTCAAAGCGCTCAACCTGGCCGGCACCCTGCTGGGCGATCCCCTCGACGGGCCCATCCCCGAGATCGTCGGCCCGCCGCTCGTTTCCGATGAGGACTATGCCGCGACCATGGGTACGCCCGGCGAGCCGGCTCCGAACGTCGTGCTGATTCTCCTCGAATCCGTCCCGGCGTCTGCGCTGCACTGTTACGGCTACCACCGCACCGACATCACGCCGAATATCGACCGGCTGGCCCACGACGGCGTAGTCTTCGAGCATTGCGTCGCGCCGGCTTCCTTTTCGAGCGCGTCGGTCGTTTCGCTCATGACCTCGCTCGACATGATGCGCACGCGCAGATTCGATCACTTCGCGGACGTGACGTTCCCCTACATGAGCCTGCCGGCTGCCCTCAAGTACGCCGGTTATGAGCTCACCCTGTTCAGCAGCGGCAACGAATCCTTCGACAACATCAACACGTTCTATCCGCCCGAGCTGTTCGATACGTACTTTTCGCACGAGACCGCCGACGTCCCCAAGACCGACTCGATGCGCATGGACGACCGGTACGCGGTCGAGGCCTTCGCTTCCTGGATCCGAGACCGAACCGACACACAGCCCTTCTACGCGGGCTTCTACCTCCAGTCGCCGCACTTCAACTACGAGGTGCCCGAACCGTGGTTCAGCCATTACCAGCCCGTTCCGCCCCTGTACTCGAGCGGTGACGGGATCCTGGTGATCCCGCCCGACGTGCTGCCGCTGCTGCGGAACCAGTACGACAACGCACTGCGTTACGCCGACCACTGGGTGGGCGAAATCCGCGCACTTCTCGAAGAGGTCGGCCAATTCGAGCGCACCCTGTTCGTGCTGATCGGCGATCATGGCGAGGCCTTCATGGAGCACGGCCTGGCGCGTCACGGGGTGCACACGTGGGAGGAGATGATCCACGTCCCGTTCATCTTCCATGCGGGCGAAGCCATCCGGCCGAATGTGCCGCTCCCGCCGGGAACGCGCGTGCCCGACACGGTCAGCGGCCTCGATCTGGCCCCTTCGATCGCCGGCGTCGTCGGCGTCGCGCCGCATCCGAGCTGGCAGGGCCTCGACGTGCTCGATCCGGGCTACACGGACCGCGGCCGAGCGGTCTTTTCGATGACCCAGTACACGCGCTGGCAGCAGACGGTCTGCTACCACGGCTACAAGTACATCTACGACCTGACCGACCGGGTCGACCACCTCTTCGACCTGTATGCCGACCCCGGCGAAACGGACGACCTTGTCGAAACGCACCCCGCGCTCCGGGAGGCGATGCGCGCGTTGCTCTCCGGCCGACACATGCACCAGCTGAGCTACTATGGCGACCTGTCCTCCGGTCTGCCGACGCATTACATCGGCCGATACGAACCCGACCCCGCCTTGCGGGAACGGCTCGACGAGCTGAGCGGCCGGTGAGAGCGATCGCCCCTGCACCCCCCGGTTCGAAACGAAGCGGATTTTCCGTTATGATGCCCCCCGCTGCCGCCGTCGATCGAGTCCCACCCGGTTCGGCAGCATGTACAATGCGTGGAAATTTGACAGCGTGGAAACGTTACAGTCCGTATGGCTAATACGGGGGAAACGATGCCCAAGCGGGATGACCTGAAATCGGTCCTCATCATCGGGTCCGGCCCGATCGTCATCGGCCAAGCCTGCGAGTTCGATTATTCCGGCACGCAGGCGTGCAAGGCGTTGCGTGAGGAGGGCGTGCGCGTCGTCCTGCTCAACAGCAACCCCGCCACGATCATGACCGACCCGGAGACGGCTGACCGCACCTACGTCGAGCCGATCACGCCCGAAGCGATCGACAAGATCCTCACCCTCGAACGCGACCGGGGCACGCCCATCGATGCGATCCTGCCGACGCTCGGCGGGCAGACGGGCCTGAACTGTGCCGCACAGGCAGCCGACGCGGGCATCCTCGACCGTCACGGCGTGCGCCTCATCGGGGCGACCCGCGAGGCGATCCACAAGGCAGAAGACCGCACGGAATTCAAGAACGCGATGCTGCGGATCGGGCTGGACGTGCCGCGCTCGGGGATCGCGCATTCCTGGGCCGAGAGCCAGACCATCATCAAGGACGTCAAGCTGCCGTGTGCGATCCGCCCCGCGTACACGCTCGGCGGGACCGGCGGCGGGTTCGCCTATACCCCCGAAGAGTTCGAGACCCTCTGCAAGCGAGGCCTCGAGTACTCGATGAACAGCGAGATCCTCATCGAGGAGAGCTGCCTCGGCTGGAAGGAGTACGAGCTCGAGGTCATGCGCGACCGGGCCGACAACGTCGTCATCGTCTGCTCGATCGAGAACCTCGACCCGATGGGCGTGCACACGGGCGACTCGATCACCGTCGCGCCGGCCCAGACGCTCACCGACAAGGAATACCAGCGGATGCGCGACGCGTCGCTAGCCATCATCCGCGAGATCGGCGTCGAGACGGGCGGCTCGAACATCCAGTTCGCCGTGCATCCCGAGACAGGCCGTATGATCGTCATCGAGATGAACCCGCGCGTCTCGCGCAGCTCGGCGTTGGCTTCCAAGGCGACCGGCTACCCGATCGCCCGGATCGCCGCGAAGCTCGCGCTGGGCTATACGCTCGACGAGTTGCCCAACGACATCACGCGCAAGACGCCGGCCAGCTTCGAGCCGACCATCGACTACGTCGTCACGAAGATCCCGCGCTGGGCGTTCGAGAAGTTCCCCGAGGCCGACGAGACGCTCACGACCCAGATGAAGAGCGTCGGGGAAGGGATGGCCATCGGTCGAACGTTCAAGGAATCGTTCCAGAAGGCGATCCGCTCGATGGAGATCAAGCGTTTCGGCCTCGGGCTCGACGGAAACGACAAGTGGTTGGCTGCTCTCCGCGCAGGCACGGCACGCACATCCGCAGGGAAAACCGCACAGGCTGGGAACGCACCCGCTGAACCCATCCGCGGCTGGCGTCATGGCGAGCCCCCGGCCGACACCCAGGAGCAGAGCGCCTCGATCTGGCCGATCCCCGAGGAGCTCCTCCGCGACAAGCTCGGACGCCCTTGCCAGGGAAGGCTCTACTACGTCCGCTACGCCATGAAAATGGGCTGGACGCTCGAACAGATCCACGCACTCACGTACATCGACCCGTGGTTCCTCGACCAGATGGCCCAACTCGTCGCATTCGAGGATGAGCTGATTGGTTTCGGTGAAAAATCAGTTCGCTTGATGCGCCACCTCAGATTTAACGTCGATCTGCTGTCATCCGAATGCGAATATGAGTCTTCAAATTTTTACAAGCTGATAAACGAACTTATGGAGAATGCCTCGGGCGAAGACGTCATTGAATGGGAACGAAGTAAGAAGCAGATTGAGCAGCTCTCCGCGAATATGGAAGCCGCGGATGAAAAGTTTCACAAGCGACTTGACGAGCTCCAAAAAGCGGATACCGAATTTGCCAATTCGATCTCGTCGGCTATCGAGCCGATGTCCGATCTGCTCCGTCGCGCCAAGCAGTGGGGCTACTCCGACGTTCAGCTCGCACATGCCTGGAACAGCAAGGCCGACGTCATCCGCAAGCTGAGGGAATCGTTCGGGATCAGGCCTACCTACAAACTCGTGGACACCTGTGCAGCCGAGTTCGAAGCGTACACGCCGTACTATTACTCGTCGTACGAAGTGCCGACCGTGACGGTGCCCGTGGATGGCACGGCGGCCGAAGTACATGCGTCACAGTGCGACGACGAGATTCGCGTCACGGATCGGCCGAAGGTCGTCATTCTCGGCGGCGGGCCGAACCGCATCGGCCAGGGCATCGAGTTCGACTATTGCTGCGTGCATGCGGTGATGGCCGCCCGCGCGAGCGGCTACGAGACGGTCATGATCAACTCGAACCCCGAGACCGTCAGCACGGACTACGACACGAGCGATCTGCTTTTCTTCGAGCCGCTCACGCAGGAGGACGTGCTGAACATCTGCGAACGGCTCAACGGCGGGCCGCTTGGCAAAGAGGGCGGACTGCTCAAGGGCGCGATCGTCCAGTTCGGCGGCCAGACGCCGTTGAACCTCGCCAAGGGATTGAAGGCTGCGGGCGTGCCGATCCTGGGCACGAGCCCCGAGTCGATCCACTGGGCAGAGGACCGCGAGCAGTTCCAGAAGGTCCTCGAGGAGCTCGGCCTGCGCCAGCCGGCCAACGGGATCGCCTTCGACCTCGAAGGGGCCCGGCAGGTCGCACGGCAGGTCGGTTATCCCGTGCTCGTCCGCCCCTCGTACGTGCTTGGCGGCCGGGCGATGGAAAAGTGCCACATCGAAGAGGATCTCGTCCGCTACATGGCCAATGCGCTTCAGGCCACCGACCGCAGCGCGTCGGTCGACGAGGCGCACCCGATCCTGATCGACCACTTTCTGAGCGAGGCGACCGAAGTCGACGTCGATTGCATCAGCGACGGGCAGCGATGCGTCGTCACCGGCGTCATGGAGCACATCGAGGAAGCGGGCGTGCACAGCGGGGACAGTGCGTGCGCGTTGCCGCCTTACTCGCTGCCGCCGATGATCATCGACACCATCAAGGAGCAGTCAGCCGCCCTCGCGCGACGTCTGGACGTCCGGGGGCTGATGAACATCCAGTTCGCCGTCAAGGACGGGCTCGTCTACGTGCTCGAGGTCAATCCGCGCGCGTCGCGCACCGTGCCGTTCGTCAGCAAGGCGACGGGCGTGCCCTGGGCGAAGATGGCGACGGAGGTCATGCTCGGCCGATCGCTCGACCACGTGATGGCTGCCCACGGGCTGACGGACGCCCCCTGGCCGCGACACAGCTCGGTCAAGGAATCGGTCTTTCCGTTCAACAAGTTTCCGGGCGTCGATTGCATCCTGGGGCCCGAGATGCGAAGCACGGGCGAGGTGATGGGCATCGATCCGCGGTTCGAGTTGGCCTTCGCCAAGTCGCAGATCGCTGCCGGCGGGCAGCTTCCGACGGGCGGGTGCGTGCTTATCAGCGTCAACGACCACGACAAGCCGCTCATCGTGCCGATCGCGCGCGAGTTCGCCGACATGGGCTTCCGTATCGTCTCGACGCTCAAGACGCGCGAGGCGCTTCTCGCTCACGACGTCGCGGCGGAACTGCTTTATAAGGTGCAGGACGCGTCAGGGCCGTACCTCATCGACCTCATCAACGCCGGCGAAATCGACCTGCTCATCAATACGCCGGTCTACTGGGGCAGTGCAGCCATCGAGGCGCGCATCCGTTCGGCGGCCGTCATGCACCGCATCCCGCTGGTCACCACGATGGCCGGCGCCCGTGCAGCCGTCCGCGCGATCCGCGCACTCCGCGAAGGCGACTGGTCCGTCCGCGCGCTTCAGGATTACTACGCGGATTGAGCAGGGCCCTTGTCGTATCCTGCATTGGCGGACGATCGACAAGTTTCCTGGAAAAACAGGTCGAAACGAGTCGACCTGTTTTCCCGGAAACTGCCCTGCCGATAGAGCGTCCCTTCGTTCAGTCCCTACGTTCGTGCGGCTCGTTCGCACGTCACCACAGTGGGCGATCATCTGTCCGCTGCTTCAGTTCCAGGACCGCATCGGTTCCCTGGACCTCCTTGACCAGCTCGGCCGTCCGATCGTCGGGTCGCCGAACGGAATAGCCGTAAGTGTGGCCATATTCGTCGACGAACGTGATGTATCGCTCGGAGTGATCGTAATCCCAGGTGCCTTGCGAACGCTGTATCTGTCCGTCGTAATTCAGCTCGGCTGTGTAACTGCCGTCATTGTGCAGCCGGAGATCCGCGTTGACCAGTCGGCCAGGCTCGTGGTCCGGCCGCAGCAGCTTGAACTGGTCGCGCGCCATCTCGGGATCGACCTGGCTTCCTTGCCAGCGTCCATCCATGGTTGCACAGCCGGAGCTGACCATCGCAGCCAGGCACAGAATCCCGAAGACACGCAATCGACTGACTTTCTGCAAAGCATTCATAATGTCGTCCTTTCATATGAGTAACTGCGCACCTCAAGTGGATAGGGGAGGTCGCATCGTTTGCGACCGTCCCCTGCCCATCCTGAGTTCCTTGTTGATCGCCTCTCGCCAGGAGACGCTGGCGCTATCATGGCTCGACGACTCTTACCCGGAATTCCGTCGAGGTCGGCTCTCCCCTGTCCGGAACTCCACGGACATGAATTCGGTACTCGCCGAGGGCGGCCTCGCGCGGGGCCTCGATCCGCAGTTGCACATCAGGGCTGTCGCCGGCCCGGACGGTCGTGCTGGTCGGGCTGATATGGATCCCTTCCGTCGCGCGGAATTCAAGGTCCACGTCACGTCGGAAATGCCG